>JALGSS010000612.1 GCA_029821745.1 Candidatus Zipacnadia bacterium | reverse complement strand
AGACCGGCCCGGCGATATTGCGCAGGTTCACCTGGGCCGCCGGGAACTCCGAACTGCTCCAGTACCAGTGGCCCGTGAGATGCCGGACCGCGCCCTCGTCCTCCAGCAGTTCCAGCACCACCTCGGCATAGGGGCCGAACTCGTCGACCTGCGCGTCGGCGATGGGCAGTTCATACGCCGCGCACTTCAGGTGGCCGATGGTGACATGGGGATTGTCCGGGTCCACCACCGCCTGCTCGGGATTCTGCGCGAACATGTACCCGGAGTGGACCATCAGGTACTGGTCGATGGGGGCGTTCTGGCCGATGAGGAACACCACGGACGGCTCATCACCGCGTCCGGCGCGTCCGGCCTGCTGCCAGAGACTCGCGACGGTCCCGGGATAGCCGACGATGATGCACGCGTCCAGGCTGCCGATGTCGATCCCGAGTTCCAGGGCATTCGTGCTGGCAACGCCGAGAATCTCCTTCTCCGCGAGTCGCCGCTCGATCTCCCGGCGCTCTTCCGGCAGGTACCCGCCCCGGTACGCGTGGACCGCTTCCGACAGCCTGCTGGAGATGGGCCGCAGCACATCCCGGGCATTCTTGAACAGGAGTTCGGCGGCCAGACGCGTGCGGACGAAGGCGATGGTCTGCACTCCGCTCTGCACCAGGGACGTGAGAAGGTGGACGGCCTCCCACAAGGGGCTCTTGCGGTCGCCGCCGACGCGCCATTCGTCCTCCGGGCCCTTCGCCGCCGTATCCAGGGGCGGTGGGTTCCACAGGACAAACTGCTTCGCGCCCCGGGGCGCTCCGTCCTGGTCCACCAGCGCCATCGGCTCGCCGGTGATGCTCTCTGCGTGCTGCTTCGGATTGGCGATGGTTGCGGAGCAGCAGACAAACCGGGGTGACGCGTCGTAGTGAGCGCAGACTCGGCGCAGGCGGCGCAACACATTGGACAGATGGGACCCGAACACTCCCCGATACGCGTGGACCTCGTCGAGCACGATGTACTTCAGGTGCGAGAAGAACCGGTTCCAGCGAGCGTGGTTGGGCAGGATGCCCTGGCTGAGCATGTCGGGGTTTGTCAGGACGATATTGCCTGCATCGCGGATCCGGTTACGCAAGTTCTGGGGCGTGTCTCCATCATACGTACCGGCCAGGAAATCGACACCATCATCAGGCCGATGGAACCGCCCGATGGCGCGCAACTGGTCCTGTGCCAGAGCCTTCGTCGGGTAGATGAACAGCATCGTCGCCAGGCTGTCCTCGATCAGCGCCTCGATGGTGGGGATGTTGTAGCAGAGGGTCTTGCCGCTGGCGGTACCGGTGACCACGACGACGCTCTTGCCGTCGCGCAGGTGCCCGATCGCTTCGGCCTGATGGCAGTACAGTTGCGCGATGCCCTCGTCGGCCAGCGCCGCCTGCACGAGTGGGTGCAGGCCGCCGGGGACCTCAGCGTACCGGGGCTCCCTCTTGGGCAGCTCTTCCACGTGGACGATCTGGTCGTCGAAGAACCTCTCGCCCCGCAGTCGTTCGATCAGGTTGTCCTCGCGCATGCGTTCATCCTGTGTTGTGGAGTTGTCTCTCACGTCGGCGTGGCCCTGCGGGGCCCCACGGACGCGCTCAGCATGGTGGAACGGCCCTGCGGGGCCCCGGTCATAGAGACCCGGCACGGGTCTCTCTACTCCGCAGCTAGTGTTGATTGGCCTGTTTTGTCGCTATCTAGCCGTGGGGTGCCGATGTCGTGCAACCGGCAGGGCCCCACAGTCGCGCTCAGCATGGTGGAACGGCCCTGCGGGGCCCCGGTCATAGAGACCCGGTACGGGTCTCTCTACCCCGCAGCTAGTGTTGATTGGCCTGTTTGGTCGCTATCTAGCCGTGGGGTGCCGATGTCGTGCAATCGGCAGGGCCCCACGGTCGCGCTCAGCATGGTGGAACGGCTCTGCGGGGCCCCGGTCATAGAGACCCGGCACGGGTCTCTCTACCCCGCAGCTAGTGTTGATTGGCCTGTTTTGTCGCTATCTAGCCGTGGGGTGCCGATGTCGTGCAATCGGCGGGGCCCCACGGACGCACCGGTACTCCTGGTAGCCGGCCCACGCAGCCCTCAATCGCCCTCGCTCTCCCGCTTCCGCTTCATCTTCCGCGCCTTCGCCGCCAGGGAGTCCCCCTGCTTGATCGGCTCGGGCGGTGCCTTCTCTGCATCGGGAGGCGCGGCAGGCGTTTCGTCGGGTGGCACGGATTCCCGCTCTGTCGGGCGGCTCGGGAAGGCAGTCGGTGGCACGTTGCCCCCGCGGCGCCTGACACCCTTCGGGCCTTCTCCGGCTGGACCGTCCGCCGGGAGCTTGTCCGTCGGGATGCTCTTGGCGATCCGCTTGCGGAGTTCCTTCTCGAAGCTTCGCCTCCGCGTGCTGCGGCGGGTCACATCCGCCTCTGCCAGCGCCTCCGTATCCTCGGCCTCCGGGTACTCGGTCTCGATCTTCGGCTCGGGCTCGATGGGGTGGAACAGCTCGGGCTCCCGCATCCGCTCAAGGCGCCGTCGCAGAGCCAATTCCAGCTCCATCTCCTCGGCGGCCTCACTGTCGCTGAGGCGGTAGCTGTCCGGATTCTGCAGGTTCGTGCCGTCCCCGAGGAAGCCCTCGAGAATCATCAGCGCCGCGCTCTTGCTGGGGATCGACGCCTCGCCGCGCTCGACGTTCCACGTGGTGTACTGGCGCAGGGGCTTGCCGGTGCAGGCTGGGCAGCCGTCTTTGCACGGGCACTTCCGCAGGTGGTCGAGGACTGCCGGCATTATCTCGTGGAGTTGCTCGTAGGCGGTGAGTGAGAACCCGAGGCCGAGAGGGTAGCGCTCATAGATGAACGTGGACTGCCACGACGAGTTCACGCTGCCGACGGTGTGGGAGAAGTCCGGCGTCTGGCAGGTCATGAACATCGGCAGCAGCGACCGCGTCGCATAGCCTATTCCCCGCAGGCCATTGTACGCGTGCTTCCCCGCTCGGAGAACCTCGGCCAGCAGGTCCTCGGGTGGCTCCAGCCAGAAGGCCATTGTCTCAAGCTGGTATGTGGGCAATTCGAGTCCGTGTTGGGAAATCGCGTCCAGCGTGTAGAAGTGGATCTTCTCAAAGGCCCCGTTGTTGAAGTACGCGGTCACCTCGCCCCAGAAGACCTTGCCGGTCCCGAAAGGCTTCTCGCGCAGGCGGTGGTCAACGTGGTGGATGTCGGTTCCGCCGAGAGGCTGGGTGTAATAGTCGACCTCCTCGCGCTTGACCGTGGCGATGTTCCGGTCCAGGTCCAGCTCCAACACCCGGTACGTGTCGCCCTGGTGCATGTAGATGGCCTCTGGGTGCAGGATCGGCTGGGAATCGAACTTGTTGACCTGGCCGAGGATCTCCTTCGTCTCCGCATCCTCAATGACCACGTTCTGGTCGGCGTAATCGCGAAGGGGGACTTCGTGCTGAGGGATCTCCGTGGCCGCGTGGTACCACTGCCCGCTGATGTGC
>JALGSS010000611.1 GCA_029821745.1 Candidatus Zipacnadia bacterium | reverse complement strand
CCGTCAGCACGCCGCCGACATAGTCGTCCGTGATCGTGGTCGGGTCATAGCGATCTATGGTGTATGACCCGGCTGTCCGCAGGGCGTACTCGCCCGCCGCTCCCCATGCGTCGTCTTTCTCGTACAAGACGAAGTCGGCATCCCGCGCGTTGGTGCGCAGCCATTCCAGCGCGGCCACCCGATTGTCAGTCTGCCCGTAGATGCTCACGTACCCCACGCACCAGATGAATGAGAACACCCACACCGCGCCCACAAGACCCCACCCAATCACGCGCCACACCACCCCCGGCGCGCGCGGCCGGCGGCTGATTACCACGCCCGCCAGTACGCAAAGCATGGGCGTCAGGGGCATGATGTAGCGCGTCATCTTCACCCACATCCGACCCATGAGCAGCGTGAGGATCAGAGCGCCCGCAGCCACGGCCCACGCATTCCCGGTACGCCTCGCCACGAGGGCGCGGAGCGTCCAGAGCAAGGCGATCGTGAGGAGCGCAGTCAGCGGCGGCCCCCATGCATAGGGGAAGACGTGGATGAATTGGTACACGTACGGGTACGTCCCCTCGAACTGGAGCGTCCAGCCGGGAGGCGGTCTCAGAGCGCCGCCGACCATGAACAGATTCCACGTGAGCTTGTCCGGGCCCGCCGGGGCCCAGTAGCCGAAGGGGTCGAGGAGGGAGTACGGATTGATGGCAAGGAACGTGACGGCGGCCACTCCGAAGAACGCCCCTGGGCCCCAAAGGCGTGTATAGGCCTCGTGGGATGTCCTCGGGCCACGGTGGCTCGTGAGGGCGTGCAAGGCAAGCAATCCGCCGAGGAACCCGGCAACGGCAACACCGCCGAGCAATTGAGCCCCGCCCCGGTACACCGAATCAACCTGCGCTCGCCAGTACGCCGCACTGTGGGAGAACAGGCGCGTCTCGTCGAGCTGGCGGTTGAGGGCCTCGTGCGCGACGGATCTGATCTTCGTCTGGGCGGCCACCCAACCGAGGGCCGGCACGGCTGACAGGATCATCAGCCCCACGACCAGGCCTCGCATTCTTGTCGCATGGCGCTTCATCACGAAGGGACGGTTGTCCCCGCCCTGCAGCGCGCCCTGTTTGACCTCCATCCAGTACACGACCAGGACGAGAAACGCGAGGGGAAGCACGGTGAATTTCACGGACAGCGCTAGACCAAGAGTCACACCCGCCCAGGCATAGTCCTTCCGGGAATGGCGGCGGGGGATCAGCGCGCAGCGGTACACGTACAGCAACACCAGGCATGTGGACAGGGAGTCCGGCGAGAAAAAATGCGCTTCTCGCACGCTCACGAGCGCCACAGAGTAGAGGGCGGCTCCCCACAGGCCCGTTCGCACGCTCACAGGCCGGCCAAGCAGGAACACCAAGAGTATCGAGAGCACGTCGGCGCAGGCCGAGATGACTCGCCCAGCGATGAGCAGGGAATCGCTCATGGTGTACTCGTAGCCCTGGAGCGATCCGAGGAGCCGGGCCACAGCCCCACCCGCGAGATCCAGATAGACGGGCAGGGCCCCGTAGGCGGAGAAATCGGGGTTCAGTGAGCGGCTTTGCGCCCAACTCTCAGCCAGCCGGTGCGCTACTCCCACTAGCTTGTTCTCGTCGCAATGCAGGTGGTACGGGAACCCCCAGTAGAGCCCATAGAAACGCAGACCGGCGCCGAGAACCACTATGGCGACGAGTAGCGCCACCTGCAGCCTGCTAAGTTGTCTGGGGGTATTCCCGCTGGATGCCAAGAAGGTCACCGTTCTGCAGCCGGTCCGGGCAGTCCGGTCGCCCGGTCATCTAGTTCGGAAGGGATTCGTCCACGCCTTCCGGCCACGCTCATCGACGCACTCAATGCGGATCGGGTCCCAGGCCTCACCCACCGGCAGCGTCACCTGCGTGTAAGGGCCGCCGTCGCGCGCCAAGCGCCGGGTGGTTGTGCCTTGCCCCGCGCCCGGGGCAATCACGTGGACCGCCTGGCAGGGCGAACAGCGAACGGTGACATTGTTCGCCTCGATGGTCACGTCCTCAATGGTCGGCCCGCTGGATGCGTAGAAGTTCCCGGCGAGAATCGCTTCGTAGAGCGCCTCGGGCGTGCGCTCAGACACCTTGACCATCGTCCATCCGCCCAAAGAGTCCGGGTAATGACAGTGGGCGTCGTCGACGCCGAACCCATAGAGTATTCTGTCGCGCGCGAGAAGCTGGTCCCAGTGCGACCCGCTGTCGCCGCGCCCGATGCCGGCCTCACAGGTGAAGTTGAAGACCTCGATCCCGATGAAGCCCGTGCGCCCCAGGATGTCCATGTAGGTCATAGAGGTCCAGTACGGGTGGGCGATGAACGCGAACCGGCACCGGGGAGCGATGTAGTCCAGCGCCTCCTGCAGATCGTCGGTCGGGGGAATCTCGATGTGCTCGGTCATCCCGATGGCGACCAAGTGGTGCACCTGCCCCAGCTCACCTTTCCCCTGGTGCAATTCCTCCCCGGGCAGCATGACCAGCCCGTCGGTGCTCAGGGCCTCCGGCTCCGTCAGGTAATTGTGATCGGTAAGCGCCAGGAAGCCATATCCGGCTTCCCGGTAGTGGTCGACCGCCTGCTGCGGCGAAAACTCGCCATCCGAGTTGGTCGTGTGCGTGTGCAGATTGCCCTTGATGAACTCGCCCTCGGCTTTGAACGGATTGGTCACGGTGCACCTCGGTGTGCTGCCATCTATACCAGGTCTCTCAGCAAATCCCCAGCAGCGTTTAGAATGACTTGCTCAGTCTTCGGGTCGAGCATGGTGTCGCCATAGAAGCGCATGGCGTCACACACCTCGTACCCACCGTGGGGGAACTCGGCGGCCGTGGGAATGTAGCTCGGGCAGCCGTTGGTCACCCCAAACACCATCGTCTCGTCGAACGGCGACCGCGCATCGATATTCAACTGGTACTCCACGAAGACCTCGCCGGGCAGGCCGATCATCGCCCGGTCATTGATCGCGAAAGCCTGGAGATCATACCGCATCTGCCGATTCTCCGCACCGTCTCTTGCCAGGTCCAGCACGCGCTCGGCCCAGTTCGCCATCCACCGCCGGCTCTTTGCCGCCCGTTCGTCCCCGGCGGCTTCGGCCTCGTCGAGGGCTCTCTTCGCCTCGTCGTAGGTTGCCTGAGCCTCGTCAACAGGGGGCGGGTCCGACAATGGAATCGGCGCTTCCCTGACGCCCGAGCGCAAGGATGCCTCGCACTGGGTCTCGATCATCGCCGCGCTCTTGATCACCGCGCCGCCCAGCACGGTGCCCAGCCGATCCACATCCTCGAAGGTTCCGCCGCAAGGCTCGGAGTTGATGTTGCCCGCGCAGCCCTGGGCGAACATCGCCTGGGCCCCGGGGAACGCCGCCTCGACCACATGCTGAGCCTTCCCCGGGAAGTCGGCGCTGATCTGGTAATTGTCGGCGGCGCGGGTCACCGGGTGGCACGCGTGGGACAGCAGGATCGCCCGGGGCGTCC
>JALGSS010000610.1 GCA_029821745.1 Candidatus Zipacnadia bacterium | reverse complement strand
TCATCGCTCTTGCCGGTGGCGTATGCGAAGGGCGCGTCCAGCCGTGTGGCGCCGCTGTGCACGGCTTTTACCAGCACCTCGTGATTGAGCAGCCGCGGGAAGTAACAGTACTGCGCCAGGTACTGCCACAAATGCCTCAGGCCGACCTCCCAGCCCCGTTCCTCGCTCCAGATGTAGCGGTCGAGCTCCATCCGGAGGAGATCGGGCGACCACTGATCGACGAGAAGCCCATCGCTGTGCAGCTTGCGGGTCGCGCGGCTGTACATGTTGTCGTCGCCGCTGATGCGGTTGGCTTGCAGCCCAATTGGTCCGAGTGGTTCCGGCTGTACCGGCGTCAGCAGCCAACTGTAGGCCGACTGGATCCGCAGGTCGACGGTCTCGTCTGCCTTGCTGAGGCTGGTCGCCACTTGCCTGCGTTGCTGCGCATCCAGATTCAGTTCATCGCGCTCGTTGTGGATCGACTGCCAGGCCAGGAAGTCGCGGACGCTGGCGCACAGCGCCTGGGCGTCGTTGGCATCGGGTGCGATGAACACCAACATGTTCTTGTACAAGCGCTGTGCTTTGCCTCTGCTCTCGATGAAGCGGTGTGCTTCCCGCGCTGCTGCTGTGTGGCCGTTGCCGCGTTTGTACGTTGCATCTGGGTGCAGCACGACGAGGCGCGCTCGTGGCTCATCGATCACGTCCCCTGTGTCGGACGGGGCCACGTGGAAGGCCGCGAAGTCGCGGGTCTTCGGGACCGACCGCAGGCGGCTGACGATCGTGGCGTCAACCTCCTCCTTGGGGAAGCTCTGCGCACGGTCGCGGGCCAGCTTGGCGACCGTCGGATGAGTATCGTACCAGTAACGCGTGCCATCGGTATAAAGATAGGTGAACAACCCGCTCATTCGCCGCAGCGCGTCGCCGAACACAGCAGAGGGTTCTCCAGGCTGGGAACAGCCCAGTCGGACGCGAATCTCCTCAAGGCCGCGCACGCGCTGAGCAGCGACCGACGGTGCGCTGCCAATGAAGACGGTGCGTCCCACTCGCCGCGCGGCGCTGTAGCGCCCGAGCGCAGGCACGTCCTTGTCGATCAGGAGCGTGCCCGAGTCGGCCCCGTCCACGTCTGTGTCGAAGACCGCGGACCACGTATCGGGCAAGTAGCGCAGGAGCTCATTCCGCACGGGGGCACTATTGAGCGGTAGTGTCCCGGGCATAATCAGGAGTGAATGGTCGTTGCGGGTCCACAGTTGGTGAATGACCGCTGCCATCAGGCGCAGCACACCGCGGGTGCGCTGGAAACGTTCCAGGGTCGACCAGTCCTCGTACAGCCGGTCGAAGAGCTCGGGGTGAATTGGGTAGGCCGCGCGCATCCGGTCCAAGTAATCGCGCTCGGCGACGCCCGAGGGGAACTCACTGGAGGCGTTGCGGTACATATCACCGAAGGCGCTTACCACGGCATCGCGGGCGGCGTAATTGATGTCGGATGCAAACAGGCGGCGGCGCACGATCTCGAAGCTCTCTCTCGCCGTCACCGGTTTCCAGATCGACTCGATGCGCCCGACGACGTGAGACAGCATCTCCAGCGCCGCTCGTCCGGCCTGGCCGCCGATCTCGATATCCGACTGGGGCAGCGAGATCAGGAGCATCGAATCGTCCGACCGCTTGACGGCCTCGGTTAGCGATTGCGCAAAGGACATGATCGAATCGAAGGAGCCCGCCGGCAGGCCCTCGACCTGGTACAGGTTCCGCGCGTAGGCGACCAGCTCATCGATGATGATCAGGCACGGGCCGAAGCGATCGAGCAGCTCGAAGAGCGTCTGCGACCCGGGGCTGACGCCCTTGAGGTCTGCCTCCTCGACCGTCCTGTAGCCGTCTAGACCGCCGAGCTGGTAGGCTATCTTGCCCCACAGCGTGCGCACGGTCGCCTCGGGGTACGCCCGCGGCTTCGAGGGGTCGAGCGCCGTACCGACGAGAACCGCGATCTTGCACTCGGGCAGATCGACGTCCCCGATGCCTGTCGCGATCCGCTCGCCGCCCGGGAAGTCGCCGAGCTTGACCCGACCACCGCACAGGTGGTAGAGCGCGAGCATACTGTGGGTCTTGCCACCGCCGAAGGCCGTCTGGAGCTGGACGACCGGCTCGCCGCCCTGGGCCGTCAGCCGCTTGACTCCGGTTACCAGGAGCGAGAGAAGCCCCTCGGTCAGGTAGGTGCGGCGGAAGAACTCGACCGGGTCTTGGTACTCAAGTTCCGCCGTGCCTGCGACGACCTGCGAGAGATCAGCCGCGAACTCAGCCTGGACGTAGCGCCCGCTGGCCACGTCCGGATGGGGCTGCACCACGTCACGCCACGGCTTGAGGCCGGCCAACGTCGTGATGGCGGTGGGTGCTGCGGCCGCGGTCTCTTTCTTGGCCCGCTCCTTCTCAGATTCGAAGCGCACTCGCAGCAAGTCGCGCGCGATGTCGCCCGCGATGCCAGCTTCCTCGGGCGCGCTCACCATCTTGAGCAACCGGGCGGCCGTATCAGCGATGCGGTAGGCCTCGTCATTGCTGAAGGCAGCCTGATGGGCCCAGTTGTTGCGCGCCGTCATCAGCTCGCTGACATAGGAGCGGCCCACGTGCCCCAACTTGTCCTGGAAGACCTCGTTCCAGCGCCGCCACATCAGGTTGAGGCAGGCCTGGGTATCGAGCGCCGCCAGCAGCGCCTTCTCGTCGCGCCACGCAGCCTCAGGCAGGCCAGGGTAGCCGGGCGTGCCCAGTGCGTCACCCATCTCGTTGATGTACCCGTTCGGCGTGAACACCGTGCGATACTCGCGCAGGATGAAGACCCCCAGCCCCTGTGCCAGCGCATCCATCACTCGTCCCACCCGTTCTTTGTTGCTCAGTGCCATGCTATCCTCCTACTCATTGCGAGGAGCGGTCCTTGACGCCAATCTTCCTCTACATCCTATCCACAGCGACGCTCCGTGTTGCTGACCGGTCGCAAGGACTCGTGACGCCACTCCCGCTTGTCATTGCGAGGAGCGGTCCCAGAGCCTATCTTCCTCTTACCCCACCCAGAGCGACGAAGCAATCTGTGTGCTCGATTGCGGCAGTTTACGAGATTGCTTCGTCGCGGAGGCTGTTGTGTGCCTCAGCACGTGTGCGCCGCTCCTCGCAATGACGGACAGGGCGATGCAGCCTCGCCTCACCACCCTTCCGCCAGATCCTGCCACTCAGGGTTCATCCCATTGATCAGATCAATCTTCTTTTGCCTCGATCCGCCCTTGATTTGCTTCTCGCGCTCGATCGCCGAGCGAGGATCCGCGCCCACCTCGTAGTACGCCAGCTTCGTCACCTTGTATTTACTGGTGAATCGTCCGCCCCGACCGTTTCTGTGTTCCTGAACACGACGTTCAAGATTATTCGTGACGCCGGTATACAGCACACTGTTGCGTCTGTTCGTCATGATGTATACATAGTACTGTTTCGCCACGGTACACTCCAGTCATTGCGAGGAGCGGCCCC
>JALGSS010000609.1 GCA_029821745.1 Candidatus Zipacnadia bacterium | reverse complement strand
CCCCGTCGATTGTGCGACATCGACACCCCACGGCTATCTCGCCTTTCTCAACACGACACAGATCGCGCTCCCTACCCCTACTAGCCTGCTAATCCTCCAGACGGATCCGTATGGCCTCGCCATGCAGTGGCAGACCCTCGGCCTCGGAGATCGTCAGGATCGCCTTTGATAGATGCTGCAGCCCTTCCTTGGACAGAAGCTGGAAGGTCGGCTTCTTCAGGAAGTCGTCGGTGGACAGGCCGCTGAACATCTTCGCGCACTGCCCGGTGGGCAGAACGTGATTGGTCCCGGAAGCGTAGTCCCCGGCGGGAACGGGCGCGTACGGGCCGAGGAAGATGGAACCCGCATGCTTGATGCGCGGAAGCATCAGCATCGGGTCTCTGGTGACGATCTCGAGATGCTCGGCGGCGTACTCGTTGGTGAAATCGACGGCTTCATCCATGCTGTCGGCGATGAGAATCGCCGAGTTGTGCTCCAGCGCGGGGGCGAGAATCTCCCGGCGGGCGATGGTCTGGAAGCGCTCGTTGATCTCATCGGCCACTGCCTGGGCGAGGTCGGCGTCAGGCGTGACAAGCACCGCGGCGGCATCCTGATCGTGCTCGACCTGTGAGTAGAAGTCCATGGCGATCCAGTCGGGCCGCCCGGTGTCGTCGGCGAGAATCAGTATCTCGCTGGGTCCCGCGGGTGAGTCGATGGCGACGGTGCCGAAGACGGCCATCTTGGCGGCTGTGACGTACTTGTTCCCCGGGCCGACGATCTTGTTGACCTGGGGCACAGTCTCGGTGCCGTAGGCCATGCTCGCGACGGCCCACGGTCCGCCGATCTTGAAGATATCCCTGCAGCCGGCGATGTCCGCGGCGACCAGGGACGTGTTGTTCGCGACCATGTCCATATCCGGAGGTGTGCAGGCGACGATCGTCTCGACGCCGGCCACTCTCGCGGGGATGATGGTCATCAGAACGCTGGAGGGATAGTTCGCCTGGCGGCCGGGGATGTAGCAGCCGGCGCTGTCCATCGGGCGCACGATGCGTCCGGCGAGAATCCCGGGGGCGACCTCCATCGACCACATATCCCGCTCGAACTGCGCCCGGTGGAACTTCTCGATGTTCTCCGCAGCGAACTTGAGCTGTTCGACGACTTCGTCGCCGACCTGCTCGTAAGCCGCGGCGATCTCATCGTCCGTCACGCGGATGTCGGCGGCTGCGATGTCTTCCTTGAGCTTCTTGTAGTGCTCCAGCGAGACCGCGTCGCCGCGCTTGCGGATGTCCTCGCAGATCTCGCGAACATGGTCAAACACGTCGCCGATCTCGTCCATGGAGCGGCTGAGAATCGCCTGGCGGCGCTCCGCGGTGAGTTCGGAGAGGCGCTCGACATCGACAATCTTCATGAGTGACTCCTCCCGGCCCCGGGCGCCGACGCGTGGTTAGGCGTGCGGGCGCCCAACGGGTTACATTTCAGTCGCGATCCGAATCGCTTCGGTCAGGTTCACGGTGCCGCTGTACAGCGCCCGGCCCACGATGCAGCCGGCCACTCCCAAATGCTCCAGCATTTTCAGCGAGCGCACATCCTCAAGGGTGGTCACGCCCCCCGAGGCGATGACGTCGATGGACAGCGCTTGCGCCATCTCCTGGATGCTGGCGACGTTCGGGCCCGCGAGCATCCCATCGGTGGCGATGTCGGTGAAGATGATCCGCTGCACGCCGAGCTGCTCCATCTGCTTCGCGAGCTGTACCGCATCGATGTCGCTGGTCTCGGTCCATCCCGCCACGGCGACACGACCGTCGCGCGCATCGATCCCCACGATGATCCGCCCGGGGAACTCGGACAAGCACTTCTCCAACTCCGGGCGGTTCGCGATGGCGCTGGTGCCCATGATCGCCCACTGAACGCCCATGTCCAGCACGCGGGCTACATCGTCGCGGGTTCTCAGGCCGCCCCCCAGTTCCACCGGAACGCGAACAGCGTCAACAATCTTCTGGACAGCGTCGAGGTTAGCGGAACTCCCGCCCACAGCACCATCCAGGTCAACAACATGGATGATCTCGGCCCCCTGAACGGCCCAGTTGTGGGCCATGTCGCTGGGGTCCTTGCTGAACACGGTCTTCTGGGCCATGTCCCCCTGCTTGAGACGTACGCACAGGCCCTCGGAAATGTCTATGGCCGGAATAACGATCACGACAACGACCTCCCTCCCCAAGCTGCTTGGCAAAACGGCCGTGTTGGGAAGCGCGGGTTAGCCGTGGGGTGTCCCGCTCTGCGGGACCGGCCCCACGGACGCGCTTAGCCTGGCAGAACGGCCCCGCGGGGCCCCGGTCACTGTAAGACATGACCACCCCGCAGCTAAGCAAGTGACTTCTTCAACACAACCGGAAGCGCCCCCTGGCACGGCGTGAGGCAGGACGACTACTCGCCGACGAATCTGGCGAAGTTCTCAAGGATCTTGAGCCCGACAGCCTGGCTCTTCTCCGGGTGGAACTGGCTGGCGAAAACGTTGTCCTTCCAGATCGCGCTCACGAACTCGTAGCCGTAGTCTGTGACCGTAGCGATGACAGAGTCGTCTTCGGGCACCACATAGTAGGAGTGAACGAAGTAGACCCACGAGCCGTCGGGGATGTCCGACAAGTGTGGCGCCTGCTGCTTGATCTGGACCTGGTTCCAGCCGATCTGCGGGATTTTCAGGTCATTGGTGAAGCGAACGACCTTGCCGGGGATGATCCCCAGGCCCGGGACCTTGCCGCCCTCCTCACTGGAATCGAACAGCATCTGCAGGCCCAGGCAGATTCCGAGGAACGGCTTGCCGGCACTCGTCGCTTCTTTCACCGCGACATCCAGCCCGCGATCCATCAGGTTCGTCATGCAGTCATCGAAGGCCCCAACGCCGGGGAGAACCACGCCGTCGGCGTTCAGGATGACCTCCGGGTCATCCGTAATCTGAGCCTGGCAACCCACGGCCGCCAGCGCCTTGTTGACGCTGCCTAGATTGCCCATTCCGTAATCGATTAGCGCTATCATCAAGAGTGTCCCCGAATAAGAATCACGGCTCCATAGGAAGCCGCGATGTGTTCTTTCGGCTATTATAGACGGCGCGTAGGAGCGCGGCAAGGGTGGCCACGGGAACAGGCTGACAGGGGACTGCGGCGCGAGCCTGCAAGGTCAGGGCAGATTGCCCGGCAGTCCCTCGACGAAGGCGCGAATCTCCTCCCGCACCCGCCGGTAGTGGCGCAGGGCTTCCTCCTCGATCGCCGCTTCCTTCGCGAGCCGAGGCGGGTCCTCGAACCCTTGATGGATCGCTGTGGTCTCGCCCAGGAACACAGGGCAGTTTTCGCGGGCATTATCGCAGACGGTGACGACGTAGTCGAAGTCGACCTCGGCGTAATCGTCCACGTGATCGGACGTGTGCCCCGAGATGTCCACCCCGGCCTCAGCCATGACCTGCGCGGTTCTCGGGTCAATCCCGTGGGGCGCGGTGCCTGCCGAGTAGGCCTC
>JALGSS010000608.1 GCA_029821745.1 Candidatus Zipacnadia bacterium | reverse complement strand
GCTGAACTGCAGGCCGTCGTCGCTGACGGCGACATATCCGCGCAGATCGTTGCGGATTGTGAGATAGTACTTGCCGCCGAAGAAGGTGATCGATGGCTCGCAGAGGCCCCGTACTTCATTGTGTTCAAGCGTATTGCCCCGCGTAACGTATTTGGGCCGCGTGCCGTCGAACTCGTACAGAGCGACGGTGACCTTCGCCGGCGTCGACGCGGAGGTACCATGGTACAAAGGCACGAGGAGGCTCCCGTCAGGCTTCACGAGCCATTGGGCACACGCGTTCCTGGCCACGTTGAAATCGGGTTCGTCAGGCATCTCGAGGCGCTCCCACGGCGTCCACTGGTTCGTCGCGGGATCGTATACCGAGAAGGCGGTCTGGTGGGCCCGGGGCACGTCCTCTAGTTGTTGCCCGGTAGCGCTGTAACGGACCTGCGCCCCGAGGGCTATCACCTTGCCGCTCTGGGGATGGTAGCCGGGGGTCACGTCGGCCACCGCAATGTCCACATGCCCGTCGCGTGTCCAGTCCAGCGCGGGCTGCAGTTCCGGCTCCGTCCACGTCTTGCCCATATCGTCGGTGCGCATGAAGTAGAGGCCCGAGTAGTGGTCGGATGTGTAGAGGTGCTTCTGGAAGGTCATCACCGCAGCGTGCCCGGCGTTCTCGCCCGCACCCGGAATGCCTGCTACGCGCGGGTGGAACCAGAGGAAATCGCGGCCATCGTACTCAAGGGGCGTCTCCAGCTTGATCTCGTAATCGAGGGCCAGGCCCTGATCGTCGGGATCGGCTCCCCACGTGGCGGTGATGATCAACAGGCAGGCGAGAGACAATGCTGCCAGTGGGATTGCAGGGATCATCGGGATATCCTCCGAGTGCGCAAGATCGGCGTGGAGATGAGACTGGCTTGATGGTTCCCCACCGGGCCGGGCAGACCTCCCGTAGGGAATGCGAAGGGCACTGTGGTGTGGCGGGGGAAGAGAGAGACTGCTGGGCAGAACAGTCCGACCTTCCTGCGATGGCTGGAGGCGAGCGATGCTCCGACCCCTGACGGGCTTCCCTGCGTGCGCGGTTCTGATCCTGTGCGTCACCACATGCGCGGATGTGTGGGTGCCGCTGGACGACTTCTCAATGACCCAATACTCGGGTGTGGCGCGCCCGGCCGACCCGTACGGCGATGCGCGGGGAACGCTGCGGATGCAGCCCGAGATCACGCAGGGCGACGAGCCGGTCTTTCGCTTCGACCTGAAGCCTGAGGAGGGAAAGGAGACGGGGTGGATAGTGATCCACCGCCGGATCACCGCGGAGGAGCTTGAGTTTGCGACGGCGCTCAGAGTGCGCGCGCGATGCAGCCGGGCGAACCCCGAGGGAACCATGACCCTCGTGGCGAGGTACAGCGCGTGGGCCGGGAGGTCCGAGCACATCGATGAGCGCCCCTTCGGACGGACTGAAGAGTGGGAGGAGGTCGTGTTCCCACTGGGGGACGAGAGCACGCCGCTGGACAAGGTGCGGATGTTGCGGGTGACCGTGGCTCCACAGCCATTGGTGCTGTCGCTGCGCGAAGTCGAGGTGCGCATCCCCGACGCCCGGCTCGCGGCGCGGCTGAGGTCTGAGGGGCAGCGGGCCGCGAGGATGGTCGAGCAGAACCGGGCAATCCTCGACGGCAAGGGCATTGCGCTCCCGGAGGACCTGACGGCGGGGCTCGCTCGCGGCGCGTTCGGTGACTACGAGAGCTTCAGGAACGCACACCGCGAAGCTCGGGCGGTCATCTGGCAAGCGTATCGTCTCAACGCCTTGCGGGCCCGGGCGGACACGCTGCAGATAAAAGCGCGGGCCGCCGGGCTGGACGCGGGGCCGATTCGGAACGCGATGAGCCGAGCCGCCGAGGCCCGCCGCTACGTGGCATCAGGTGTTGTAGAGAACGCCACAGAGTTACTGGATGACATCGAACGCGCGCTGAACCGGGCAGCGGAGACCGTGGACAAGGCCTTCGCCGCCACCGGTAAGATCGTGACCGCCTCGAAGACATCCTTCCTGTTCCCCGACGGGACGCCCTTCAACCCCCTGGGGGCGGCGCTGTTCCGGAACATCTACGCGCCCTCGTCAGGCAATCCCTATGCGTACAGCGGCGGGGAATTCACCTATCGCGAAGACGATATCGCGTACCTGGCGGGCCTCGGGTTCAATGCGGTGAGACTCGTAATCCAGCAGAGCCTGCTTGAGCCGGAAGAGGGCCGCTTCGATGAAGACTACGTGCGTCAGTGCGAGATCTTCATCCAGTGGTGTGAACGGTACGGTGTCGTCGTGAGCATCGACTTCCACTGGCCTCTCGCGCCGTGGTTTCAGGAAGGGCCCGAGGGCTACCGCAATCCGGACCCGGGCACGCTGGGGCAGAACTTCTACCAGAATCCGGAAGCGGTTCTGCGGGCCTGGCGACGGATAGCCCGGATGATCGCGCCGTACTGGAACATCCTCGGATGTGAGATCCCTGGCAATGAACCTGTATTCTGGTCGTGGGAGACGGGGAAGGGGATCACCACGGTTCCCTGGCTCATGCATGCATGGAATCAGTGGCTCAAGGACACGTACGGGTCGCGCGAAGCCCTGAACGCCGCGTGGCGGGACACGGGCGGATCGAAGCGGGTGGCGGAGTGTAGCGGGCTGCGAGACGAGGAGGCGTGGGATGCTGACTCGATACTGCCCCCGGGATTCCAGGGCCTGGATGGGCAGGAGGAACGCCAGTACTCGCGACGCGTATGGGACTATCTGCAGTGGTCGGCCCAGTGCCACGCGGACCTGGGCGCCCGGGAGATGGCGATCGTTGAGCAGCAGCGCCCGGGCACAACCTTTCACCAGCAGTACATCGTGGGAGATGTGTGGGACCGCAGCCCGCTGCAGCTCAACTACCGGTCGGTGAGCCAGTGGGTGCCGGACGGCGCGACGCTGGGCACGCACTATGGCGTGGGGTTTGGGCAACCGACGAAGGTGCGGTCTCTCGGGGCGCCTTCGTATGACTCGGAATGCAATCTGCTCGGAGTGTCGCCGTATGTTGTGATGCATCACGCGAAGCACCAGGGCCTGCTCTTGTGGTGCTACTTCGGGCAGGGCAAGAGCGGCGATTTCATCGCGAATACGTGGGGGGATGTGACGGGGAGGGCGGCCTATGTCCCGCTCTGCGCGGATCTGTTCACGCGAACGGTCTCCAAGCCGGCGCGCGTGCGGGTGTGCATCATCGAGGGCCCTCGGCTGGCGGCTCTCGGGGGCGACCCGGCGGTCACGCAGGTCGGGAAGATCCTGCGCGCGCTGGACGTTGACTACGACGTCATCGAGGGGCACGTCTTGAGCCGGGACGAGAGGGTCATCGATGGACTTCGCGCATCCCGACGCGGCCCGAGTGGTGCTCAACAGCGATCGGCACGTGTTCGCCTTCGGCCGGATGGGGCCGAATGTGGCCGCCCAGTACCCCAGCGCGAAGCGAGAGTTCACCGTGGAGGGGCTGGAGCGCCTGGTCAGGAAGCGCCCTGAAGCTCTGAGCCAGGGCGAGATGCGGACGCTGGACCTGACCGGGTACTGGAAGTTCACGCTGCATGCGACAGCGGACGAGATCGAGGTTGACGAGTACGAGCCGGGCCATGACGACACGGAGTGGGGACGCATGCGGGTGCCGGGCAACTGGGGCGAGGAGAAGATGATCGCGTCGGGGCAGTTCCGCCTCGGCCAGGGCATATACCGGAAGGCGATCAGCGTGCCCGCTGAGTGGGCCGGGCAGGACCTGACGCTGGAGTTCGGGGCCATCGACGAATATGACTGGGCGTACTTCAACGGGACCTTGATCGGGCATACGGGCAGCGAGACCCCGGAGTGCTGGGCCGCCCCACGGCGCTACCGGGTCCCGGCGGAGGCAGTGCGGTTCGGCGAGCGAGGAGAACCTGATCGCCCTGCGCGTGCATAACGGGTTCATGGATGGCGGGGTCACTCAGGGACCAGCGCGCCTGATTTGTGCTGATGGTGGCGTTGCGGCTTTCGAGGCATCGCTCGGAGGGCTGAAGCCGGGCGATAGGCTACCGGCGCTCTTGGGACCAACCAGTCCGCGCTTGTCTGCGGATGTGCGTGCAGATGGCGTGCGAGTCGTCGCGCGGTCGAATGGGAGCGACGGCACTCCGGTGCTGATCGCGCGCGATGACCTGTACTACTGGGCGGCGGACACCATTTCGGGGGCATCGGCGGCCGACAGCAGACTGATCGCGGGGTTCCTTCAGCAGGCGGGCATCCCC
>JALGSS010000607.1 GCA_029821745.1 Candidatus Zipacnadia bacterium | reverse complement strand
GCGACGTCTTTATTGGCTTGCTCGGGACGTTTGGACATTGATCGGGTGCTATCCGTAGGGCATGTCGTGCGGCGTGGTTGTGCCTGCTACTATTCCCCCCGTTACGGGCGGGACCTCCAGGGCGTTCTGCAGGCCGTTCACGCGTTAGGAAAGGAGGTGCGAATCGGGGCCATCCCGAACTGTAGCGTCTGATAGCCGGGCACGGCTCCGCACGCCGCGCCAACACGGTCCCGCTCACGTCCACGGAGGGATGCACCATGATCGTCCGGAGTCTGCCGTCAACGATCGCGGCCTTGCTGGCGGCTCTACTGCTCAGTGCCTCGCCCGCTTGCCACGCGATGACTACCGACGATGCGGTGGCGGCAGTATTCAATGACCCGTCGCTGATCGCTGAGGGCGAGGAGCTGTTCTCGGAGGACTTCGAGGGCGAGAACCCGGGCCGCTGGCAAGTGGACGCGGGGTGGAAGCTTGTGGATGGCCCCGATGGTGCGGGCAAATGCATGAAGGTGACGGCCTCGGCGGAGGACCATGAGGATCTGGTCCTCAATACCCATGTCCCGGTGATGCCGGGGCACCCGATTGGAATCTTCTGGAAGACGCGATTCGTGTCCGGCGCCACACCCTTGTACATCCGCGTGGACTACTTCGACGAGACGGGCAAGACGGGCAAGCCGTATGCCCGCCAGATGCAATCGGCGCAGGGAAGCAAGTGGACCCAAAACGCGCTGATGGTCTCCGACTGGTTCCCCGAGTACACGCGGCAGATCACGGTGCATTTTCACCACGGCCCGGGAGCCGCGACGACCTCACTGCTGGATGACGTCAAGATCGTCGACCTGACTAAGCCGGCCGCGGCATTGCTCACGGCGGAGCTGGACAGGGCCATCGCGCTGGCGGAGAGCCTGTCAGAGCGGGACACGACACTGCCCGCATCGCCGGTCAACGACTACTGGAAGACCGTGATTGCGACGCAACTGACCCGGGCGCGCAAGCAACTCGAAGGTATCGAGGGGCTGGAGCAAGGCTCCCTGGCATACTCGAAGGCCGCCGCCGGGCCGATGTCAATCGTCCGACGCCTCGCCGATGCCGTGGACGCGCTGAAGGCGGGCAAGGTCGCCACGCGCAAGGTACTCGCATACAGCACACGCCCGGTCACCTCGCAGATGATCCTGCCGCGAGACCAGGCGATCCCAGGCACCGTGTCCAACCACACCAGCATCGTCGCCGCGCCAGGTGAGTATGAGCCCGTCAGTCTCGCTCTGTGGGCCGCCGAGGACATCCGGCAGCTTCAGGTCGCGGTCGGCGATCTCACAGGTCCGGAGGGTGTGATCTCCCGGGACAATATCGACGTGAAATGGGTTAAGTGCTGGTATCAGGGCGGCAGTGCCCCCCATGGCATCCCGGTCCACCGGGACAAGAGGGTGCTGGTCGCCGAACTGCTGCTCAATGATGACTCCCTGGTTAGGGTCGACCTGGACGAGAGACGCAACTTCCTCAAGCTGGCCAGGCCCGATGGGCCCGAGTATGTGGCGATCGACAGCACCGAGATCGTCCCCTGGGGCAACAAGTACACCCTCGAGGAGTACCCGGTGAAGGACAGTCCCACGTTGCTGCCGACCAACGTGCCTTCCGCGGAGAACAAGCAAGTCTGGCTGACGGTGAAGGTACCCGAGGACGCCAAGCCGGGCGTGTATACCGGCAGCGTACAAATCACCTCGAGCGGGGCGTCTCTGGGCGAGGTCGGGCTCAAGCTTCGGGTGCTGCCCTTCACTCTCCCGTCCCCCAAGACCCACTACGACCCGGCGGAGGATTTCACCTACAGCCTGTATTACTGGGGGGAGCTTGACCCCAAGGGCAAGGGCACTATCGGTTACAAGGTCAAGAGCGAGGAGCAATTCCGGGCCGAATTGCAGTACATGTATGACCGCAACATCGTCGGCCCGGCGATGATCATCAGCCCGAGCATCGTCTACGATGACGAACCGCTGTTCCGCAAGCACCTGCAGATCATGCAGGAGACCGGCATGGCCGGACGTCCCCTGGTGATGGCGGATTCCGGGCTCGTGGGCAATCCCGTCACGCCCGAGGAACTCGAGCTGCTCAAAGACCGCGTGCGCAAGACGCTGGCGATCGCGGCGGAGTACGACTTCCCGATGGTCTACTTCTACGCCCTCGACGAGGCCACGAACGAACGGCTGATGTCTCAGATGGTCGCCTGGGACGCCGTGCACGAGGCGGGAGGGCGCATCTTCGTCTCGGGCTACGCCGGGCATCTTGAGAAGGTCGGGCACGTCCTGGACTTGTTCAACCGCGCGGGGCCCTCGGACCGGGCGGACCCGGCCGGGTGGCACGCGCAGGGGCACAAGATCTGGAACTATGCCAACCCACAGACCCCGGTGGAGGACCCGGCGGTGTATCGCCGCAACTACGGCCTGTTCCTGTGGGGTCTGGATTTCGACGGCGCATGCACATACTGCTTCATCGACTCGTCAGGCAGGCCCTGGAACGACTTCGACGGCAAGAGCTACCGGGACCACAATGTCGCCTACCCGACGGTGGACGGGGTCGTCGCGACGCTGGCGATGGAGGGGTTCCGCGAGGGTGCCGATGATGTGAAGTACGCCACGCTCCTGGGTCGGCTCATCAATGAGGCGACGGGAGCGAAGGCTGCGACGGCGAAAGAAGCGGGTGAGTGGCTGGAGGCCCAGGACTTCGGGGACGCGGACCTGGACGAGGTCCGCGCGCGGATGATTGAGTACATCCTGGCACTGAGCACCCCATAGGCTTGTGCATGGGGCTGTGGTGAGGAACGCGGAATAGCCGTGGGGTGCCCCTGTCGCACAAGGGGCGGGGCCCCACGGATACGCCTAACATGGTAGAGCCGCCCGGCTGGGCCCTCGCTCATATCAGGGGCAGGTCCTTCACCAGGATGTCGCCATACTGGGCCGCAGTGCTCACGAAATTCGAGCGCCAATCGCCCGCGGGAGACCACAGCACATACGCGTCGGATGTGCGCTCCCCGAGCTCGATACGGGCCCTCGTGCGGCAGTGGCCGTCGATCAGGTAGCGTTCATAGCGCTCCCCGATGAAGTGCTCCTCGACTATCACCGGGATCACGAGCTTGCCTGTCTGGACCAACTCGATGACGACCTCAAACTTGTCTGCCTCGATTCCGTTTTGCGTGGCGATGAGGCTGTGGATGGGCACCGTCTTGCGCTCACACTGGACGTCGATGCCCATACCATGGTAGACGGCGATGACCTCTTCCAGCATCCGGCGCTGGCCCTCGTGGGTGATGATCTTGTCGCGCCACACGGTCAGAAAATCACCCGCCCCAGGTTGATGGCCCAGCCGATGGCGATGACCACGAGCAGGCCCGTGCTGAACCGGCTGGACATGACGAAACGCGGCAGCGGGAAACGGCCCATCAGGAGCCCGTAGATGGCCCCCACGCCCACGAGCCATGTGGCCGGGTAGAACAGCCAACTGAGCACGTGGCAGT
>JALGSS010000606.1:3180-7806 GCA_029821745.1 Candidatus Zipacnadia bacterium | reverse complement strand
GTGCCCTCCCAGGCCCGCGCGAGACATCGCCTGAAGCAGGCGAGCGTTGGCGGCGGACCGCACCACCGCCACAGTCGGCACCGGGGCCTTCCCGCGGCACAGATGATCCCGCTGAGCGACGAAGTCGAAGGTGTCCGTGATCGTGTCCCAAATGACCTGCGGCACCGTCCCGCCACGGTCGCCGCACGGGTACGGTACGTGGTTCACGTTGAGTGAGCCATTGTGTGCAAGGGCGATGGCCGACAGGCCCTTCATGGTCTCCGGGGTGGTCACCGTCCAGTCGCCCCAGGAGCCCTGACTCTCGGGCATGAACAGCGTGAAAGGCTTGCCGAAGGCCTCGCAGTAGCGGGTGGCGTGGTCCGCATGCAGGTACCCCGGCGGATGGGCCTCGGTGGAGAGGTAGTCCGCGCCCTCATCCAGCGTGTCGGAGATCGAGGCCGGGCTACCGCACCCGTTCCAGGACCAACTCATGCCGGGTCGCTCGGCATTGCAGGCATCCTGAGTGGCGTGGATGAACTCCTCGCGCATGTCCACCTGATACGTCAGCAAGTCATGCCACTGACGGACCTCGAAACCATCCGGCGCGAGGTCGTAGCCGAAGCGGGCCTGGAACTTGGCCCTGCAGGACTCACAGAAGCAGCCCTCGGGAGAAAAGTACTGCAGGTCCAGGAACCAGCCGTCGATCGGGTAGTTGCGGGTGACCTCAGCCATGTGTGCGCAGACGTAGGCCCGGAATTCGTCGTTGCTCATGCACGAGCAGGGGTACATGAACATCCGCAGGGGCCGGCCCTCGCAGCCGATCTGGCTCCACTCCGGGTGCAGCCGCGATAGCTCCCAGCTCAGGATCACGTTGTAGTACGAGATGAACTCGAGGCCGGCGGCTTTCGTTCCGTGCACGATCTCGCCGAAGAGGTCGCCGGTCATCGTGGGATTGGTGATGCCCACTTCCGTCGGCGCGAATGCAGCGCCGTGGGCTGTCTTGACCTGGAAGATCAGGCTCTCGGCCCCCGTGCGCTTGATCTGGCGGAAGTACTCTTCGTAGTCGATCTTCACTTCCGGCAAGATGGCGGGCATGTGCCAATCGCAGAATAGCATTCGGGACTTGAGTTCAGAAGATAGAGCCGCGCTCCCCCTCACTCCTCAAACACAACCACCGCGTACCCATTCACGCTGGGCACCGTCGTGTGTACGTAGCCGTCCGTCTCCTCAAACTGCAGGGGCGTCTTGTCCGGGGCCAGGTAGACGGACCTCACACCCTTCCCGTCGCTCCGGACTGTCACCTCCACGTCCCGCAACTCGATTGGCTCCTCGATCATGTCCACGCTGGCGCCACGGCGCTCCGGGACGTAGCTCATCAGCCACAACATTCGCCGCCCCGGCTGGGCGGTCACATTCGCCCGTGCGAAGGAGGGCAGGCCGGGCGCCTTCACCAGCGGCCGGGGCATGATGCGGCTCAGCAGATTACTCACATACTGCTTCACCGGGACCTGGGCGTCGATGTTGTAGCTCGTGAACAGCGGGTGGCTGAAGTGAGCGACGCGGCCAAGCTGCACCCCGCAGGCGCGGCCCGTGGGCTTGTCCGGGGGGATGTAGACGAACCCGTGCTCCCCGTCCCAGTGCTTGTTGTAGTAGGGGGCGATGATCTCCCCAAGCGCGTGCGCACCGGGCATGGGATCGATGCTGGTGCCTCTCTGGTAGAGAGTGATGGGCATGTCGGGGAGCCCTTCTGCGAAGTCCTGCGCCGGCGTGAAAAACGCCGGGTCATGCGGGTCCTCGCCCAGGTACTTCGAGCCCCAGTCCTCGAAGACGAAGCCCTGCATATCGGGGTCCAGCCCCGACCACGCCGAGGAGAGGATCGCGCCGCCCTTGTCCAGGTGCTTGCGGATGCGCGCGGCCCACTCGCCATTGAGGGTGATGTGGTCGGGCAGGATCAGAAGCTCGTACTTGTCCCAGTCCACGAAGTCCGTGACGATGTCGAACTGGACCTTCAGCTCACACAGCAGGCGACACGCGCCCTTCAGGGCGGTGAAATGCTTGTTGTAGCACTCGCGCTTCGCCGGGCTCATATACTTGTATCCCGGATAGGCCGTGGGCCAGACGATGGCGGTGTCTACTTCCGCTGTCGCGCCATCCAGCCACGGCTCGTAGCGCTGCAAGCGGTCGTAGAGCCGCTTGTACATGTCAAAGACGGGTTGGTTGATGTCGCCCCGAGGGTGGAAGTGGTCGCCGACGGTGGTGCGCATGGCGTTGGCCATGCCGTAGACGAGGTCATATTCCAGGCTGGGCTCAGTGCGGATTCCGCCGAAGTCACCCCAGGACTTGTGGAACCGCCCGCTCATGTTGAGGACGGGCTTGCCGAGAGTCCGCAGGTACCGCGCGCCCATCGGCAGCGATTCGTAGCCCCAGCCCCCGGTGGGCAGGCACTCGAACTCCAGGTATGTGCCGATTTCGTGCTGGGCCTCGTAGTCGATCCCGTTGCAGTAGAGGAGAAGCTCGGGGTTGATCTCCCTCGCCGCGTCGGACAGCTTCTTCGCCATGCGGTTCATCTTCATGTAGTTGTAGTCGTGAAGCTGCTCCTCGTCTTCCCAGTCCAGCCCCAGGTCTTTCATCTCGCGGATGCACTCAACCCCAACGCACGGGTGGGTGTACATGCAGTCGAAGAACAGGCCCGAGATCGGATACCCGGAGACCACCTCGCGGACCATCTCGGTGACGTGGTCCGCATAGCCCGTGTTGTAGCACATCTGCCGGAAGAAGTGGTCCAGTCGGTTGGGCCGATAAGTGTAGCCCTCCTGATTGAGCACGCACCACTCCCGGTGCAGGAGGGCCTCCTCGTGGGACAGGCCGATGTTGATGTATGTGGTGAGGGAAATATCGCGCTTCACGCACGCCTCGGCGAGCTTGCCTATCAGGTCGTACTCCAGCGCCGGGTGGCGGATGCCCACTTTCGTGTTGTAGTAGGCCGTGCCGAGATTGCACCGGGCTGGGAAGACCATGTAGTCGACCCCGGCGTCGGCAAGCCGGCCGGTGATGGCATCGAAGTCGAAGGCCTTGCCCACATCGGGATTGGCGGGCATGGTATGAAAGTCAAAGAAAACGCACCACTTCGGAGTGTGCATGGCGAAGGCTCCCTGGGCATCCGGCGTTGACGTCCGGTGGGGGTAGTTCGCCGACGGGAACGGATGCCCTCCCGGAGAGGGAAGTCGCTTCCCCGCGAAGGAATCCCCGAATGCTCAGCGAAATGATGCAGTCCGGCATCGCGACGTTGCGAGCCCTAACGCAGGTATCAAACGACCCCGCAATGGCCGGGGTTTCTGCTATCACAGGGAGGAAGAAAGATGGCGAGCAAGTTCACCATCCCCAAGTCAGAGTTCAAGAAGCGCTGGGCGACACTGCAGGAGAAGATGGTCGAGGCCGACATTGACGTGCTCATCGCCCACGGCGACGAGGCAGACCCGTCCAACGTCCGTTACCTGTCCGACTACTGGCCGCTGTTCGAGACCGGGGGCGTGGCGCTTGGCCGGGAGGGCGACCCTATCCTGCTCATCGGCCCGGAGACGCTCACCTTCGCTAAGGACCGGGGCAAGTGCGATGACATCATGCAGCTTCTAGAGTACCGCGAATCCGCCGAGCCCGAGTATCCGGGCGTCGAACTTGACACCTTCAAGGACGTCATCGCGAAGGCCTCGGGCGGCAAGGAAGTCAAACGCGTCGGTATCGCGGGCCTGCCTGTCATGCCGGTGACGGTCTACGACGCTCTGAAGAAGGGTGCGGGCAAGGCGAAGATCGTGCGTGCCGACGACCTCGTCGTCCAGATGCGCACCATCAAGAGCAGTAGCGAGATCAAGTGCATGAAGGAGGCCTTCCGGATCAGCGAGGTCGCCACCGAGCACGTACTCAACAATATCAAGCCCGGCATGACGGAGCAGCAGGTCGTCGGGCTGGCTCAGGCGGCCATGTACGAGAATGGCGCGGAGTATGAGGGCCACCCGACCTACGTGCTCACCGGGAAGAACAGCACGCACGCCATCGGTCGGCCCAGCCCGAAGGTCATCAAGGAGGGCGAGCTGATCCAGCTCAACATCGGCGCCCTGGTGAACGGGTACTCGTCGAGTGTCGGCCGGCCGATCTGCATCGGCAAGATGCCTGCGAAGATGCGCGACCTCGTGAGCTTCGGCCTGGAGGCCCACTACCTGACCGCGAGCCTGATGAAGGCCGGCGTCCCCGCCGCCGACGTGGTCATCAAGTTCGAGGAGTTCGTGAATGAGAAGGGCTACGGCGACTACCTGCTCTACGGACCGTGCCACTCTATCGGCCTGATGGAGGTCGAGCGGCCGTGGATGGAGAGCTCGAGCAAGTACCCGCTCGAGGCGAACATGACTTTCCAGGTGGACACCTTCCTGTACACGAAGCAGTTCGGGCTGCGGTGGGAGAACGGTGTCCGCGTGACGAAGACGGGCGTGGAGTGGCTGTCGGAGAAGTGGAACGAGGTCACAGAGCTGTAAGGCGAACGGCGTCCTCACCCCCCGGCCCCCTCTCCTTCAGCCGCTACGCGGCTTCTGGATGAGGGGGAGAACGGCGAAGTGGTAAGGCGAAGGGCGTCCTCACCCCCCGGCCCCCTCTCCT
>JALGSS010000606.1:0-3165 GCA_029821745.1 Candidatus Zipacnadia bacterium | reverse complement strand
CGGCTTCTGGATGAGGGGGAGAACGGCGAAGTGGTAAGGCGAAGGGCGTCCTCACCCCCCGGCCCCCTCTCCTTCAGCCGCTACGCGGCTTCTGGATGAGGGGGAGAACGGCGACGGCGTGACGAAGACGGGCATCGAGTGGCTGTCGGAGAAGTGGAACGAGGTCGTGGAGCTATAGGAGAAGCCCCATCATTGCGAGGCGCGGTAGGGGCAGCCAAAGGGTTGTGTCGGCAAATGCAGGATTAGCCGTGGGGTGCCGATGTCGCTCAATCGGCGGGGCCCCACGGTCCCCGTAACATGACGCCATGGCCCTGTGGGGCCCCGGTCACTGAACGACGTGACCACCCCACAGCTATGGCGGGGGGCTCTTGACACAACCCACAGGGCTGCCCCCGTTCGCCCCTTTCCGCCTCGGGTGGAGCACGTCAACGCATAGCCGGGTAGGGAAAGGCCGCGATTGTCCCGGCGACCCATTAACGTCGCCAAAAATGCACAGGGAGACTCACTATGACCGATATCAGCGTTGTCCTCGGTCTCGACATGGAGACCGATGTGGGCAGTTGGGGCATCTATTACACCGGAGTCACTGACGGGACGCCGAAGCTGCTCGAGCTCTACGAGGACAGGGGCATCACCGGTACCTTCTTTTTCACCGGCGAAGCCGCGAGCCTGCATCCGCAAGTGGTGCAGTCCGTGGCCGCCGCCGGGCATGAGGTCGGCTGCCATGCCCTCTACCACGAGACCGTCGGAGACCCGATCTTCGAGATCCCCGGCGTGCGCCCGCTGCTCGTCGAGGAAGTGCCTTTCCGGCTGAAGGTCGCGACTGAGTGGGTCGGCGAAGCCCTCGGCGAGCAGCCCGTCTCCTTTCGCGCGCCCAGGCTCTGGAGCAGCACGGCGGTCTGCAATGCCCTCGACGATCTCGGCTACGTCGCCGAGGCCTCGTACCCTCTCTACTACTACGAGAAGCAGCTTGTGCCATACCACCCCAGCCGCGATGACTGGACGCAGACCGGGGACCTGGCGCTCATCCAGATCCCCAACTTCTGCGACATGACCATCGACAGCGAGGACGAGTACAACCGTGACCGCGACCAGTGGCCGATGTTCCGCACCAAGAGCGCCGATGCGCTGATGGTCCACATCGACAACTTCATCGGCTACGTGCAGGAGCGCGGCCTGCCCGTGGTGCTCTGCTTCTACTTCCATCCGTGGGAGTTCATGCCCATGCCCACGCGGATGCATTACGGCGAGGGTGCGGTGGAACCTGACTACTTTCTGGTGGAGAACTGCGGAGACTACGCCCTGGAGCAGTTCACGATTCTCATTGACCGCTTGCTTGAGCGGGGCGCTGCATTCACGACGGCGAAGCAGCTTGCCGCCGAATGGGCGTAACGCCGTCACACGCAAGACCTTGCATGGAGATGATCCCAATGGCCGAAGGACGGAAGACCTGGATACTCCCCGATGGCGATCTGCCCCCGGCAGGCGAAGACGGCCTGCCCCTCGAGGGCCATGAATCGCTCATCGTCCTGAACACAGGCGACGAAGATGCCCACATTGAGCTGGATGTCTACTTCTCAGACCGCGAGCCTGAGTCCGGGATCAAGCTCCTTGCTCCGGCGCGGCGGGTGACTTGCTTCCGCATGGACAAGCCCGTGGGCGACCGGCAGTATCAGGTACCCTTCGGCCAATATGCCCTGCGGCTCCGGTCGGACGTGCCCATCATCGTCCAGATGGGCCGCGCCGACGTGCGTCAACCGAACCTGGCGTACTACACGACCATGGGGTACGGGGAGTAGCCGGCGAGGAACGACGTCACCATCAAGCCGGCTCCCACAAGCTCGCGCGAAGTGCCCGCCTCTGGCCGTTCCTCCCCCTCATCCCAAGTCGGTCCGCAGGACCGCGAGGGAGAGGGGGATCGAGGGGGTGAGGCCGCCTCTGGCCGTTCCTCCCCCTCATCCCAAGTCGGTCCGCAGGACCGCGAGGGAGAGGGGGATCGAGGGGGTGAGGCCGCCATTCGCCGTGGGCACCCTACGGAGGCAATCGCGTGAAGATCACAGACACCATGCCCTTTGCTGCTGAGTTGCTGTCTCCCACCTATGAGGAACGCTTCCGCCGAGAGGGAGTGACCGCCACAGAGGGCGAGATCACCCTCGGGGCCGACTGGGCGCTGACTCTCCACGATACCGGCGAGTTGACGCGTGTCGCGGCCGATCACCTGCGCCAGTTCCTCTCGCAGTCTCTGGGAGCAGAGCCGGCCTGCTGCGGCGCGGACGGGCGAATCATACTGGACATCGATCCGGCGCTGGACGCGTCGCCCGAGGCCCACCGGGTTGAGGTCAGTGAGAAGCGCGTGCTCATCACGGGGGCGGGCGCGCCCGGGGTGCTGCAGGGCGTGTTCCGGCTTGAGAACCGGATGCGCGAGCGAGGCGCGCCTGTGCTCGCGGTCGGGTCTGAACTGCGCAAGCCCCTCTTCAAGCATCGCATCCACCGGTCCCCTCTGTCGCCTTTCTACTGCGACGAGTTCACCGGGTACGGAGGCGACCCGTTCAACGCCGAGTGGATTTCCCCCGGCATGGACTACCCCGCTTATGCCGAGGAAGACGCCGGGCCCGAGGTCTTCTACCACGACAACATCCTCATGCGCCTGGCCGAGCACGGGTTCAACGGCATCTGGGTCCGGGGCTCCTTCCGCCACTTCGCGAAGGTCAGCGTGTTCCCCGAGTTCGGCAAGGACTCCGACCGCATTCTCGCCCGGCTCCGGGATCTCGCCCAGCGGGCCGCGCGCTTCGGGATCAACGTCTTCCTGTACCTGAACGAGCCTCTCGGGATGCGCGAGGATGACGAGTTCTTCAAGAACCATCCCCAGTGCCGCGGATCGGCGTCGGTGCATAAGCCGATGATCAACCTTTGCACCAGCACCCCCGAGATCAAGACCTACCTGCGGGAATCCGCCGAATACATCTTCACCCGTGTGCCCGAGCTCGCAGGCTGCGCGATGATCACCGCGTCGGAGTACCCGAGCCACTGCTGGTGCCGGTCCGGGATCAGCATCGACAATCCCGAAGAGCGCATCGGCGAAGTGACATCCTGTCCCCGTTGCATCGAGCGCACGCCCCAGGAGGTCGTGGGCGAGATAGTGCGACTGATCCGGGACGGCGCCAC
>JALGSS010000605.1 GCA_029821745.1 Candidatus Zipacnadia bacterium | reverse complement strand
AGATCGAGGTTGGTACCATGAAACGCATGGCGATGGCTCTGCTGATACTGTCCGTCTGCTGGGCTGCGCTCGCGGACGGCGACGTGCCCTTGCTCCGGCAGTCTGAAACGCGGAATGTGCGGCTCACGATGTGCGTCGGGACCGACCGCGTTCTGGTGAGGGAGACCTGCGAGATGTTCCTCCCAGCGGGGACGACCGAAGTGCGCTTCCAGTGGACCGACGCTGACATCGACGCCAACACCGTGAACCTGGAAGCCGTCGGCGAGGCGACTATCGGCGGCTTGCGCAGGCCGCTGGGGACCACCAACACCTTCGCGTGGCCTGTCGGGGTCAAGGAGGCGGGGATGTATGAGTTCGTCGCTTCCTACTCGGTCAAGAGCATCAAGTGGAGCCCCACGTACGTTCTCGTCTTCGACCCGGACGCCGGAACGGCAACGCTGACCGGCAAGCTGCATCTCACCAATAGCGGCAAGCTGCCCTTGCGCGACGCCCACATTCAGGTGTGCGTTGGCCCCACCGGGGTGCTCGACAAACTGGAGCGCGCCGAGACCGGTGAGCCGCTGGGTTCCTACGCGGTCATGCGCGAGGTGTCTCTGCGGCCCGGATGGCAGCGCCGCGTCCGGTTCATGCAGGCCAAGGGGCTCTCGGCCAAGCTCGTGTACCGCGCCGAGCCCGAAGCCCACAAGACCACGATCTACAAGTACCTGCAGGTGGACATGAGCAACCTGCCGATGCCCGGGCCACTGCCCGGCGGGCATCTGGAGATCTACGAGTCCGTGGCGGGCAAGTCGATTCCCGTTCTCGCGACTAATCTGTCCCAGTCCACCACCGGGGCGACGGAGATTCGCCTGCGCTCGGAGCCGGACATCATCTTCGAGCGCAAGACCCTCAAGCGCACGAAGACGGACGTGGAGTTCGACCGCATCGGGCGCGTGTCCGGCTACGACACGTCCGAGGAGATCTCGGCGGTCTTCCGCAATCGCTTGCCCAACACGGTGCGCCTCGAACTGATCGAGAGGGTGCCCGGCAAGTGGGAGTTCTCCGCCCGGGAAGCGCCGACGGTGAAGGAAGCCAACGCGGTCCGCTGGAACTTCGATCTGGAGCCGAACGCGCGGCAGGAGTTCGTGTTTTCCATCGTCCGCCACACCGGCACGCGAGCCGACTGACGCCGCGACCGTGAAGCCAAATACAGCGGGCCGGCCCTGTCCCCTTCCGGGAAGGCCGGCCCGTTTCACGTTCCGCACAATGTTCCCGTCAGCGCGCGAACCACCGAACGCCGCACCGCAGCGGGTGGTCCGTGAACTGCAGCGTGTAGGGGTCGCAGCGTCGGTACACCACATGACCGTCGCTACGCGCCATGACCCAGCCGAAGTCCCACGCCCGGCTCTCATAGCGCATCGGGATCGCGGGCCTCACACGAACCAGGGGATGGGTCCCCACCATGAACAGCCGCTGGCCCGTGTAGTAGTACCCCGGGCCCGCCTGGACGAACACCTCGTGGTCCACGGGTGAATCTCCGTCGGGCGCCAGGTCATCGCACAGCCCCCGCAGCCCGACCTTGAACTCGCAGCCTTGCGAGAACGCGTCAACGAGGTCCTCAAGCGCCCCCGAAATCACGTTCCCATCAGCATCGTGAGCCAGGACCTCGCGCCACGTGTCACTCACCTGGTAGCGGAAGTAGCTGAAGTCATAGATGAAGTTGTGACTCGGCGCGTTGGTCTCGGCGTCCCACGAGCCCAGCACATGATACTTGGGCATGTTCTCCGGCGGCTCATCGGGCGATGGCCCCGGCGCACCGGTCGCCGGTTGCCCGTCGAGGAAGGGCCTCGAGATCGCCTGCGTCCCATCCTGGTTATACAGGAAGAATGACATCGAGGGCCGGGGCCCGAAGCCCACGGGCAGGTCAATCGGCTGGCGCAGGCTCATGATTCCCGCGCTCCAGCGGTCATCAATCAGATACGTGATTCCGAACTCGGCGACTTCGAGAATCGGCTCGGGATTGTCGGAGGTCACATCGATATGCTCGTTGTGGATGAACTCGGTTCCGATGCGCAGGCCGGCCCCACGGCGGATGGCGCTCGCGAGGGCTTCCGCGTCACCGGCAACCACGCGTCGTTGGCTGTCGAGCTCCAGCGCACAGGTCCACATTGACATGATCATGCCTTCCTCATCGTCCGGGTCTACGCATTGCCTACGCCCTGGTACTGGTGCGTTCACGAGCCCGCCCGGCTCTTGTGTCGCCCTTTCAGGGCTCAGGGGAATTGCCGACGCCGGCTCCACGGGTTCGCACCCGTGGCTATGGTTGTGCCGCCCCCTGTCGGGGGCTGAAGTCAACGGCACGAACGCCGGGCACTGAAATACCCGGCTGGAAAGGCGAGCGTCCTGCGGACGCAGGAACGACCAACGCTTGACGACGCACTGGTCCCGCGGTGCGGGACCAGTGCGCACCCGGTCATGTGATTTCGCGAACCGGCTGCCGTTCCCCCCCTTCCTCTCAGGAAGGGGGACGGGGGGTAGGTGACGTTGGAGGCGGTGCCCACCTCGTCGTCAGCTCTCCTCCGCCTTCTCAGGCTCTCCCTCTGCCTCCCCCCGCACCTCCGAGAGCCGCAGCAGGTCCACCATCATCAGCACGCCGAGCACTGCCGCGACACAGAAGACGAGCACGTAGCGCTGCTGTGCCCCGATAACCAGGGAGCCGAAGAACGGGACCCAGCACAGCGGGAACATGACGGCATAGTAGAAGCCCAGGTACGTGGTCCGCACGCGGACAGGGCTGACCTCGAGCAGGTAATTGTCATGGCCCATGAACGCGCCGCCTCGTGAGACACCCACGAGAGCCCCCACCAGCAGATAGTAGGCGACCCGCGCATCGACAGCCGACGATAGCCAGCCGGAGAGCGGCGTCTGGGGCACGAGCGGCCCGGCCAGTGTGGCGGCGACCACGAGCACCGTGAGCCATCCCGACACCCGCAGCACGCGCAGGCTGCCGTCCCGGTCACTCATGCGGCTCCACAGCAGGTTCGATACGCTCTGGGCCAGCATCTTCATCGACAGGTACAATCCCGCCACTGCGATGCTCATGTTCGACACCATGATCGCGTAGGGGACAATGAAGTAGAAGCTGAGGCCTGAGAGCGCCGTAAACAAGGCCCGGGCGCGGGTGGCTCGCCGGAAATTGGGGTCGCGCTTGAAGAACCGGGGCCCGCGAGCGAGTTCGGTGCGGAAGGGCAGGCTGCGCTTCTGAGCTGTCCGCGGCTCCTCCTTCGCCAGACAGAAGAACCCGGTTGAGGCGGCCAGGGCTATCGCGGCAAGAAGGAACAGGTAAGCGAAGTTGTCGGGAAACGCCAGCCCGCTCTCCTTGCTCAGGACATGCTTGACGAAGAAGCCCGCGCCGAAGCCCAGCAGACCGCCGAGGAACCAACGCGCGCCGAAAAAGCGCCCACGCCACGTAGGTGGGATGGTGTCGCTGACGATGGAGTAGAACGGGACGAGGCCGAATCCACCCGACGTCGT
>JALGSS010000604.1 GCA_029821745.1 Candidatus Zipacnadia bacterium | reverse complement strand
GGCGTCAACACTCAGTACGTAGGCGTCGTCGAGCCCTACCTGGCTCTCTGCGAGCAGGCCGGACAGGCCGTCGACCGCGACGGCTTCAGCCGCTTCTATATGCGCATGGATTCTCGTGGGGGCAAGTCCGGCGCGTCAGGAGAGAAGATCTGGATCGATCTGTCGCCACACCCACTGAGCGTTCTCGTCGCCTTCGCGGGGCCCGGCGCGATCGCCCCCGGCTCCGAGGCCTGCGTAGTCGAGGACCGTGGCGTCGATGCCGCCTTTGAGTACGCGACCGACAGCGGCCGGACGATCCAGGCCCGCATCGAGACCTGCAATGTTCCCGAAGGCTCCTTGACCCGGCGCTTCGGCGTGGATGACGTGCTGGTGGATTACGAGGGCCGGAATGACGAGGACGGGGTGTATGCCGCGTACTTGCAGCTTGGCGGCGACGAGCTCAAGACCACCGACTTCATGCAGTCGTCGATCACGCGGTTCGTGGACGCCGTGCGCGGTCAGGGCGCACCGGCGGCCACACTGGATGAGGGTTTGACCAACCTGAAGATGCAGCTTGGGTTGCTGGAGGTCGGCAGGAGCGCCTGACACGTGGTTACCGGGGGCAGTAGGAGGTGGGGCAGTCCCGAACGCACTCAGGTAGACCGGTCCGGGGGGTAACGACTCGTGGGCGAGGCTCGCGGGTTCACCTTGGTCGAGACCTTGGTCGTGATCGCGATCATCGTCCTGCTTGCGGCGATGCTGTTTCCCGTCTACGAGACGGTCACCAAGCGGGCTGAGCGGGCCGTGTGCCTCACGAACATCCGCAACATCGGCTTGGCGACGCGAATCTACGCCGATGACTACGACGGTCGCTGCGTCCCGGCACGCATCAGCACCTCGTACTCCGGCTTCTACGGAACCTGCTGGGAACTGCTGCTCCAGCCATATCTACGCTCCGAACTGATTCTCCTGTGCCCCTCCGACTCAATGCCGCAGCCCACCGCCGGAAGCATCAGCGTGAAACATAGCTACGGCATCAACTACGACATCGCGCTAATCGGCGGCTACAACGGCAACTCAGCCCTCCTGTCGGAGGTAGACTATCCTGCCGAGACGATTCTGTTCTTCGAACTGCGGGGAGCCAGCCGGTCAATGGGCACGAGCTTCGACGCCCACGGTCTGAGCCGCGTGGACGCCCGGCACGGAGAGGGTGCGAACTTCCTGTTCGTTGGAGGCAACGCCAAGTGGGAGCCGCCAGTCAGCACGGCGACACCACGCGGCGGCAGAGCGAACATGTGGCAGCCGTGAGCGCGTTCGCCTGCGGCGAGCCGGACGGGAACTAACGTGGCTTCGGCTCGTACCGGATGTCCGTGATGGTCCCGTCCTTCGTCTCGATCACCAGGTGGCCGATGGACATGGCGTTCCCCAGGCCACCGAGGATCATCCCCGGTCCCTTATGCGTCTTCGGGTCCCAGAGGCCGGTGCGGACCTCGTATCGACCCGGCCCCGCGTGGTCGGGCACGGTGACTTTGACCGGGCCGATCAAGTGCTCCTGTCCCGCCTTCCACTCGGTCACGGGAGTCTCGGGGTATGGCGTGAAGCGGAAGGCGATACTGCCGTCCGTGGCGTACCGCTTGTTCAGGAACTGGGTGAAGGCCCAGTGCTTCCCCTCGGCCTCGACGTCCTTGTCGACCTTCCACCGAATCGCCATCTCGAATTGCCTGCCGCCCAGGTACTTGAACTGCTCTGCCGTCGCGGCGATCTCCAGGATGCGGGTCTCCGGCTTCTTTGCCGCCTGCTGTGCGATGAGCCCCGCGTACTTGTGGTTGGCGTCACGGGCCCACTGCACACACGCGGCGCAGAGGCGCTCGGCGGTCTTCTCGTGGCCGGGCTCGTAAGCGAGGTTCTGCATCTCCCCTGGGTCGGCGCGGAGGTCGTACAACTCGTCTAGATCGCGGCTCTTCCAGTTGAGGACGAACTTGTATTGGTCGTCGCGGCAGACGATGCTGCTATTGCTGCAATCGGAGAAGATGATGTCCCGGTGCGTTGCTGTCTCCCCCTTGAGGACGGGAACGCAGCTCTTGCCGTCGATGTCCTCCGGCACCGGCATCCCGCAGCCCTCGACGATCGTCGGAAGCAGATCCACCCCGCTCACCAGAGCATCGGACCGTGAGCCGGGGCGCGTCACGCCGGGGATGTGCACCAACGCCGGCACGTGGTACAGCTCCTCATAGCCGCATGCGCCGAGCTTGAAGATCATCCCGTGGGCCGCCACCATATCCCCGTGATCGCTGGTGAACACGACGATGGTACTGTCCCACTGCCCGGTCTCCTGCAGGGCCGTGAACACGCGACCGATCTGCTGGTCGATGTAGCTGCAGTAGCCCCAGTAGCGGCGGATGTAGTCCTTGAACTGATCGTCCTTCCACTTGCCCAGCATGTAGTTGCGGCTCGCGCCACGCTGCCGGATTGGCTTGCCTTCCAGGGCGTCGCGGTGATTCGCGGGAAGCTCAACCTGGTCGAGGGAGTACATCTCGTCCCAGGGCTTCGGCGGCGCAACCGGCAGATGCGGCCCGAAGAAGGACAGCACCGCGCACCACGGGCGGTCGGACTGCGCGTGGCTGCGGACGAACGTCTCCGTCTCCTGGGCGAAGAAGGACGCCATGTGATGCTCTTCGGGGAGCTTCGAGTACATGTGCGTGCCCTCGGGTCCCGACGGGGCATCGTTGTGGTTGCCCACCCACGGGTTCTTCTCCTGGAACTCGCCCAGGCCCACTGCGTGCAGGTACTCGTGGTAGTGCTTCCAGCCACCCTTCCAGGTCGCGAAGCCGTGCTGGGCCTCATCCTCGCCGACGCCACCCGGCACCGGCTTGAACCTGTAGCCGGCCTCGGTTTCGCTGCGCTCGTAGTACCAGTTGCCCCCCAGGCCTTTGGCGCGCTTATCTTCGCGCTCCCGGTACATGTTCCCGCCGAGATGCCACTTGCCGAAGTATCCCGTGTCATAGCCGGCGTCGGTGCAGATATCGCCCAGGCACGGGACATCGGCGTCGAAGAGGACGTCATTCTGCAGCACCCCGTGATTGTGGGGGTAGCGTCCGGAGAGCTGCGACGCCCGCGACGGGCTGCACGGGAACGCGCCGATGTAGAAGCGGCTGAAATTGCACCCGCGCGCCGCGAGAGCATCCAGATTCGGCGTCTGGATGATTGCGTTCCCGTTCGCGCCGACGCAATTGAAGGGCTGCTGGTCGGTCATGATGTACAGCACGTTCATCCGGCGCTCAGCGTCCGCGGGCTGTGCACGCACAGCACCACTTCCCGCTGCTGCGGCTGCTCCCGCGATACCGACCGTCTTCAGGAATTCCCTGCGATCCACAGACATGTCGAACCCTCCATTCGAACATTAGGTCGACCCAGGACGGCGGACCTACCCCCTGTGTCCCCCTTCCTGCGAGGAAGGGGGCCCTTCCTGCGAGGAAGGGGGGAATGCGACCTACCCCCTGTGTCCCCCTTCCTGCGAGGAAGGGGGGAATGCGACCTACCCCCTGTGTCCCCCTTCCTGCGAGGAAGGGGGGAACGGTGGAGGGTGTCATTGAGCGAACAGCCGTCGCTGTTGTAGCCGCAGGTCTTCAGCCTGCGGCCGTTGCCTTGTCGCACCCCGGAAGTCCGGTGAGGCCGCTCCCCACGGCAGACGGCCAACACCCCGCAGGCTGAAGACCTGCGGCTACGACGGCAATGGCTCGTTGTCACCGCGCAGGCGTCTACTTCGGCGCGTAGCCCCACATGTTGCTTGAGCCAACACCCCGCAGGCTGAAGACCTGCGACTACGACGGCAATGGCTCGTTGTCACCGTGTAACCGGTTACTTCGGCGCGTAGCCCCACATGTTGCTTGAGCCAACACCCCGCAGGCTGAAGACCTGCGGCTACAACGGCAATGGCTCGTTGTCACCGCGCAGGCGTCTACTTCGGCGCGTAGCCCCACATGTTGCTTGAGAAATCCAACTGGGCGCTGATCTTCAGGCCCGCGTCGCTGATCGCCGCGTACTCCTCGTCCGACAGCTTCCAGCCCACGCCGCCGAGCATGCCCTCCACTTGGCCGGGATTGCGCGCACCACAGATCGGGCAGGTGATTCCCGGGGTCTGGCGCGTCCACGCGATGGCGGTCTCGATCAAGCTCTTCCCGTGGCCCTCGGCGATGGTCTCCATCATCTCGACGACATCCAGGCACTGCTCGAAGATGCCCTCTGCGTACAGTTTGTTGGCGGCGCGGATGTCGTCGGGGATGTCGGCGCGGCTGCGGAACTTGCCCGTGAGCAGGCCCTGGGCCAACGGGCTATACGGGATCACCGCGATGTCATTCTCGATGCAGAAGGGCAGGACGTCCTCGTCGATCTGTCGCCAGAAGACGTTGAAAGGCGGCTGGCAGGCGTCGAGTTTTGTCGTCGCCACGGCCTGCTGCATCTGCTCCAGTGAGAAATTGGAGACGCCGACGAACTTCGTCTTGCCCGCGTCACGGACCTCGGCCATGGCGCCGATGGTGTCCTCGATGGGGATGCTGGGGCTCGGGTAATGCACCTGGTACAGGTCGATGCAGTCGATACCCATCCGCTGCAGGCACTCGTCGATGCCCTTGCGGATTCCGTCCGGGCTCGCGCCGGTCTTGCTGGCGAGGAACACTTCATCCCGGCGAGTTGCGACGGCCTTCCCGACGATCTCCTCCGAGTGGCCGGAGCCATACCCGACCGCCGTGTCGATGGCGTTGATCCCCGCATCGAGGGCCGCGTGGATCGTCTTGATGGACATGTCGTCCTCCACGTCGGTCCAGTTCGCGACGCCGAACTGCCAGGCTCCGAGGATGATCTCGGAGACCTGTACGCCTGTCGTGCCGAAGTCTTGATACTGCATGGTGATTGTCTCCCTTAGGTCGTGCTGTCTTTGGTGGCGCATCCCGCATTCGCGGGACTGCCTGCGCGATGTGGCCTTTGCCGTTGCCGTGTGTAGGGCGCGGGCTCGTACCGCGCCGGCCGTTCGCCGTCCGCCTCCCCCCCGCTTTGCGTGGCTGACCCGCGGCTATCTTTGTAGCGCCCCAGTTGGGGGCTGAAGGCAACGGCTCCACCCAGGCAGAAGCGAGACGCTGCCCAACCTTCAGTGCCCTACCTCTGCACTCTCCCGCCGCCGCCGGACTTCAGAACGCCCTCGACATCCGCGACGCTCACCATGTTGAAGTCTCCGGTGATCGTGTGCTTCAGGCAGCTTGCGGTCACGGCGAAGTCCAGGGCTTCCTGGTCGCTTTTCCCGGACAGCAGCGAGTAGATCAGGCCCGCGGCGAAACTATCGCCGCCGCCGACGCGGTCGACGATGGGGACGATCTCGTACTGGGGCCCGACGAAGAGGGTCTCGCCGTCGTAGAGCACCGCGCTCCAACCGTTGTTGGAGGCCGAGATGCTCTCGCGCAGCGTGATCGCGACCTTCTGCAGGTTCGGGAAACGCTCCATGAGCTGGGTGGCCACGGATTGGTACAGCGTCGCGTCGACCTCTCCGGCCTCGACGTCGATGCCCTCGGCGGAGATGCCGAACACTTTCTCGGCGTCCTCCTCATTGCCGATGGCGACGTCGGTGAGGGAGACGAGATCGGGCATGACTTCTCCTGCGCTCTTGCCCCACTTCCAGAGCTTCTTGCGGAAGTTCAGGTCACACGAGACGGTGAGGCCCATGTCCTTGGCGGCTTTCGCGGCCTCAAGACAGACATTCGCGGCGCCCTCGCTGATGGCCGGAGTGATGCCGGTCCAGTGGAACCAGTCGGCCCCGCCGAAGGCGGCCTTCCAGTCGATATCTCCGGGCTGGACCTCGGAGACCGCTGAATTCGCGCGGTCATAGACGACCTTCGAGGGCCTTTGCACTGCGCCGGCCTCGAGGAAGTAGATCCCGAGCCGGTTGCCCTGACGGACGATGTGGCTGGTGTCCACGCCGAACTGGCGCACGTAGTTCTCGCACGCCTGGCCAGCGCGGTCACGAACCGGGCGTCAACACCGAAGTTCGCCAGTGAGACGGCGACATTGGCCTCGCCGCCCCCGTAGGTGGCTTCGAAGCTGCTCGCCTGGGTGAAGCGCAGGAATTCCGGCGGCTTGAGCCGGAGCATGATTTCGCCGAAGGTGACTGCAGTAGGCATAGTGGTCCTCCTTGAGACGGTGAATCCTTGGGTCAATGGCAGGCACAATACTTCGCCGGGCGCAATCCGGCAACCTGCCGGTGCGGCGATGGCGGAGCGCCTAACTGCCCCCGATGATCTCCATCGCCAGTTCCGCTGCCCTCTGGCCCGACAGGTACATGCCGCCGAAAATCGCGCCCATGCGTGGACCGGCGAAGACTGCATTGCTGGCCATCCCGGACGTGATCAGGCCGGGGTAGACTTCCTGGGTGTTCGGCACCAGACTCGCCTCGCCGACCTCGGCCCACATCGGCCTCTCGCCGGGCACACGATCGGCGCCGTTGCAGAGGGTTGCGCCGGGGATCTTCTCAAGCACCCGCCGGGTGATCTCGGATGGGTGGCCGGTGGCGTCGATGACGACCTTCGCTTCCAGCGCGAGGGGGTCGACATGCAGCCCGGCCATCTCCACCGCACCCCAGTTGATGACGACTCCGGCGACCCGGTCGTCCTCGCGAATGACGACATCTTCCACGGCGACGCCCACCCATATCTTCACCCCGGCGTCGATGGCCGCGGCCGCGCACTTGCTGACGGTTTCCACGGAATCGGCGACGTATAGCCCTTCCCCGCGCGCGGACAGGTTGACCCCCACCTCGTCGAGCATGGGCTTGGCATCCTCCTGCACCACGATGCGCGGGAAGAGCATCCCGCCGCCCCACATTCCGCCGCCCACGTGCAGGTCGCGCTCGAACACGCCGACCGTGTAGCCCTCCCTCGCCAGGACCGTCGCGGCGCGGATGCCGGAGGGGCCCGCGCCTGCCACAGCGACGTCAAGCTCCAGGGAATCGCGGAAATCCTCAGCGAAAGAGTCGACGATGAGTCGTGTGATCTGCGTCTCTTTGATCTGGGCCATCTTCATCTCTCCTTGTGCCGGCGGCCCAGAACGAGAAAAGCCGCCGGCTGCACAGGAAGCACAGTCGGCGGCAAATGGTTGCCCGTCCGTCCATCGCTTCCCTACGCCGGTATTAGCCGGTTCAGGTTCACAGGGTCAGCGGGCTATCCGCTTTCTCAGCTC
>JALGSS010000603.1 GCA_029821745.1 Candidatus Zipacnadia bacterium | reverse complement strand
CACGGGATCAGCACCAGCGGCACCCCGCAGTCCAGCACGACTCGGGCGCCCCAGACGTCCTGCCCCAGGTTGAACTCCCGCGTGGTCGGCCAGTCCAGCGGATGTGAGGCCAGCCACACGACGGCGATGCGGTCGACGATCGCCGGCTCCATGAGTATCGCCGACGCGACATTGGTTATGGCCCCGATCGCGAGGACGTACAGCAGACCGTCACGCGGCTGCATGGCGCGCGCGATGAGTTCCTCGGCGGCCGGGCTGACCGCGGGCTCGTCGGGCGCAGGCAAATAGCTCCTTGCGCCTTTGTGGACGAATCCCTCGTGATCGCGGTTCAGCCGCTCAAGCAGGCGGAGGATCTCGTCATAGCTCTTCTCCATCCCGTCCTCCGGCCCGTCCGAGCGCGCGTTGTGGAAGGGCGCCGCGTAGATCGCCTCCACGTCCGCATGTTCCGGCGACAGTAGCGCATACACGACGGCGAACTGGTCGTCGATTTCGTTGTACGTGTCGGTGTCCAGTACCATCGACACGCGGCCCGCGGGCAGCGCGAGCCGTTCCAGACGGGTTGTCTCGGCGATGTTCGGGAAGTCCACAAAGCACCTCATTCTCGGGGCGTCGTGCCCCGGCGACATCGGCTATTCTCTACGCAAGGCTGGGATCAACGGGCCGCGTACCGTCGCGTACGCGGCAAGCACACATGTTATCAGACCGGTCAGCACGATCGCCCCAAGGACTCCTGAGAGGGAAGCCCAATTCACATCGGCGACTGCCGACCGAAGTTGTGGCATCACGGCGATGAGCGCGGAGACGGCGCCGCAGGCCATCCCGAGGAGCAGCAGCCCACCATTCTCGATCAGCAGGAGCCAGGCGAGGCGCGGCCGATCAAAGCCGGTGGCGAGCATGAGCGCGAGTTCAGAACGGCGCTCCAGAGCGCTGCGAAGCAGTACCGACACCAGCCCGACCGTGCCCAGCAACAGGCCCAGGCCGCCCAGCGCGAGGAACATGGACAGGTAGGTGTTCTGGACCTGCATGTACGCGTTGAGGACTTCGCGGGTTGATCGCACGACGACGCCAAGGTCCCCGAGATTCCGCCTCAGCGCCTCGGCCACCTGATCCTGGCGTTCCGGAGGCGCGTCGATGAGGAAGTAGCTGGGGGCGGTGATGGACGGGTACAGGCCCCGGAAGGTCGACTCTCCCACGAGCAGTTCGCTCTGGAAGATGCTGCCCGGCATCAACCCCGCGATGTTCAGCCGCTCCGTCTGCCCGTTGGGGAGTGTCAAGTAGTAGGGCTCCCCAAGCTTGCCGTGCAGAGTCCAGCGCACGCTGTCGGCGTCACCGAAGGCGAACGATGCCGTGGGGTCTGACACGAGCTCATGCCAGGGCGACGCCCAGTCCCGGACAGTCTGCGGGGAGAAGCCGCCTCGTTCGGCCATCGCGTCTGGGACGCCCAGGATACGCGGACGTGTCGGCCGGGAGATGTTCAGGCAACTGATGTCCTCGCCGGGGCTAGCCAGGAACGAGATGATCTGCGTGCCCTCGAAGACGCTCTCATCTTCCGCCGGGAAGCCGAGGTTGGCGCGCCCCGCCGGCGTGCTGAGATCATAGGGGAGAGGGATGGACGACGTCGCGAGCAGGGAGAATCCGCCGGTGCCGGACGCCCGGTCGGCCGTGTCGATACCGGACAAATCGCGCGTGTTCGCGGCCACGGCGACAATGACGAAGCTCGCGGCCGCCAGGAGACCGACGACGAGCAGACTCCTGCGCCGGCTCGCCGAGGCGTTCCGGAGAGCCAGCCGAACCAGGGAACGGTCCGCTCGAACGCCATATAGCGTGCGGGTGAGGGTCAGGCTCGTGCCTGAGAGGCCGGCGACGAGAAGCGCGAAGCCGATCCCGAAGAACGCGCCTTCCGGAGGCACCGTCTCCGTCACGGTCGACAGCGCTCCAAGGACGACGGCGAGCATGAGCATGCCGAAGAACAGAACCATGGCTCCGATCCCCCGGCGTGGCGTGGGCGCCACGTCCATCGCCTGGCGTCCGGCCAGCAGTTCGAGGGCCTTCGCGCGGCCGATCCGGCGAGTGCTCCAGTAGGCTGTTCCGAGACCGACCGCGATACCCGAGAGGCCGCCGATCACCAGCGCTGTGGGCGTCACATGCAGCCACAGGGCGGATGTGGCCCCGAGGGCCCCGCCCCACCAACTACTCAGGGCATGGAGGATTACCGCGGCGTAGCCGAGCCCCGCCGGCACTCCGAGCAGCGTGCCGAGGGCCGTCATCACCGCGCCCTCGGCGAACAGGGCTGAGCGCACGAGATCGTCGCCGCAACCGCAGGCGAGCATGATGCCCGCCTCTGAGGCCCGGCGGTCCACAGACAGACGCAACAACGTTCCTGCCAGACCCGCGCCGGAGAACACGAGGAACATGCTCAAGCCGAGGAAGAGCTGCCCGAAGTCGGATGTCCCCTGAGAGGCCGCGAGGGCGTTTTCTCGCACGGGGTGGAAGGTCAGGGCGGTCCCTCGTTCCCCGAGGGTCCCTAAGAGGTCGCGCGTGAGTTCGGCGGCTCCGGCTTCTGAGACGCTGTCGCCCTCCGGCGGGTCTATCCGGACGGATGTGACGTAGTCGGCGTTCCCGCCGCTCTGCCACATAGCCTTCACGACGGCCAGGCTCACGAAGCCTTTGGGCGTGGCGTTGTAGCGGTCCCAGTAGTCCTCATCGCGTTGGGTGATCCGGTCTAGGTCGATGGCGAACGGGGGATCCCACTCATCGACCCCCTCGGCATCGGTGATCCCCTCGAACTCGGGCACGAGGTCTGCTGCAATTGCCGCCCCGGATATCTTCACGATGCCCTCGAGCCGAAGCTCAACCTGCGCGGTCGGATACGTACCGTCGTCCGTGGGCACGAGGTAGCTCACGACGAGGCGGTCGCCCACGTTCGCCCCGAGGTCTTCGGCGGCCCACGTATTCAGCCATATGCCCTTGGGTGAGAGCTTGTTCCCGCCGCCCGCTGCGAACTCGAAGCCCGTTCCGCTTCCGGGGCTCGCAATCATTGCGTATGCCAGCTCGCGAGTGTCCTCGTCGGACTTGTGGATGCGGGTCGCGAGGTAGACCGACATTGGGTGTGTCTGGACCTTCGCGTCCGGGGCCAATGCCGCTGTGAGGGCAAATCGCTGCGCGGTCGTCAGGGTTGTCCCCGTGCCGGCCAGAGACATGCGATTGTGCGCCTCATCGACTGCCAGCGTCAGCCCGTAGTCGAGGAGCGTGGCGTGCCTGGCGATGGCGGAGGCAAGCACGGCGCCGGCGTGCTGCGAAGCCCCCGGCTGCGTCGAGGCGAGCAGCGTGTTCGACATGCCGTCCCGTCCGAGCCTCTCGGCGAGCCACTCCCGGGCGATGAAGATGTTGCGAGGCCTGGCGCTCTGAGCGTCGAGCCGGAAGTCACCGGCGCCACCGCCGGGGAGGATCGCTTTGACCTCCAGCCGCATCGAAGGCGCTGTATCCTGACGGGCGCGTCGGGCGAACAGGGAGTT
>JALGSS010000602.1 GCA_029821745.1 Candidatus Zipacnadia bacterium | reverse complement strand
GGCTACGCACAGACTGCGTCGCGCATGCCGGTTGGCTTTGCGCATACCGGCACCACTGCTGTTCGCCATGCCCGGCTGCGTTGCCTCCCCGCTCTCGCCTCGCGGAGGGAAACCCGCGCGGACCGGGAAGAGGGCAGGCAGCATATCATCACCTCGGGCGCTGCCCGGGTGCCGCGACGAACAGGAGACGCTGAGTAGCATGGCACGGAGTCTGTATCGAAGTGCGGCGCTCGTGGGCGCCGTCGCGTTGGCTTCCCTCACCCTTTGCACGGAGGTCGTTGCCATGGATGCGCCGGCTCTTGCTGCGCAGTTGACGCCCCAGCCACAGGAGTTGACCCTCGGCGAGGGGCACCTTGCATTGGGAAACGGGCCTCGCCCCATGCAGCTCCCCGACGGGCCCGAGCATGAGGCGTGCCGCATGGTTCTCAAGACCACGCTGGATGGAGATTGGGTGAGCGCCGAGCCCGGGTGGCAGCCCCGGGCATCCAGCCCGACTGTGGAGCCATCCACAACGTACCATATCCGCGCCGAGATCACGCGAGCCACATGGCGAGTGATCGTGCGAGAACCTGAGGCGAGCCCATGGCAGCCGGCCTTCTGGGACAGTGGAAGAATCCCCATGGACCCCTTGGAGCAGACCTGCATCCTGTTCGCTGACGTCGAGCCTGAGAACAGCAAGGGCGCCTCACGTTGGGGCCCGATCCGCATCTACCGGGAGCGGTGATGAGACGAATGGAGATCATGCGCTGGGCGATGGCGGCGGCAATGATGGTGGCAATGACTGCAAGCGTCGGGGCGGCGGAGGTCGCGACCAACCCCATGCCCGTGGGGGTGGACGAAGCCGGATCGAAGAAGTGGATCTTCGATGACCCGGCGGCGCAGGAGGCCTTCGAGCAGATCGGGTTCGACTTCGTCATGCACCACTTCTGGGGCGAGCCGAAAGTGGCGGAGATCGACCGGCTCGACGAGTGGGCGGCCGAGAAGGGCCACGGATTCTTGATCAACGCGGAGAACTCGCCCTCAGGGCGCGCGCCCGGCGACCCGGCAATCTACCGCAAGCCCGGCGGCTTCTTCCAGCCGCCTGACAAGTATGTGCAGCGTTGTCTGGCCTCGCCGCGTTTCCTCGGATTCTGCTTTGACGAGTGCGAGCACTGGGTCTGCAACGGCACGTGGGTCACTGCCGGTCGGTCCTTCGAGCCCCATTTCTACGACGCCGAGGGAGACGCGCTGGACGACGCCTATGCGGGCAATATGCACAATCTTGGGCTGCTCATGGACCGCGTGTTCCCGGGCTTTGCCGAGCGCGCTCGGAAGCCGGGGAGCGTCCCCGTCGTCGGCACCGAGAATGTGTTCCCGATTCTCCAGCACCTGTTCGCTCGGCAGGGCCTCGTCCAGATGCCGAAGCTGCTCAAGGAAACCATCACGCCGGTGACCCTCGCCATGGCCATGGGCGCGGCGAAGCAGTATGGCGTGCAGCACTGGACCTCCGTGGACCTGTGGGGAGTGGGCGGCTATCCGGGACACTCCCCCGAGGAGCTGCGGTCCGCGCTGCTGATCTCTTACTGGACCGGCGCGGAGCGCACCTACATCGAGAATTTCAGCTACCAGGGCAGTCTGTATGCGGTCGAAGACGAGCGCGTTGAGCTCTCCGACTACGGCCAGGTAGCCCGGGAGTTCATCCGCGAGTATCTGCCCGAGCACCCGCGGCACATACGCTTCGAGACCTTCGCGCCCGAGGTCATCATCGTGCGCTTCCCCGATTCCGACTGGGGTCAGGAGAACCCCGGTCCGTGGATTCGGCGCAATCTCTACGGGGCGAGTAACCTCGTGCCTGATGAGGACACGCGCTACTGGCTGAAGGTGTGGCACGTGATCTCCCACGGGACCATTCCGGTGACCGCGCTCAACTACAACACGCCGCTCGGGATCCCGTACCGGGTGCTGTTCCCCGCGAACAACGTGGCGGTCTATGATCACCTCGCCGCTGACCCCGAGTTGTATCGCGGCGCCCGGCTGGTGTTCCTCGTGGGCAAGCAGGTTGACCCGGCCTGCCTGGCTACACTGGAAGCTCTCAGCGAGAAGGGCCTGACCGTGGTCTCCACGTCCCGGCTGGCTCCGGCAGAGATGGCCTCCGTCGGGCCTGAGGGCTACGCAATACACGCAACGGGCTCGGGACGATGGATTGTCACGAATGACGTGACCCTGGCGGCGGTGCGCGATATACTGACACCGTTCCTGGGTCGGCCGGACGAGCTGCGGTACGTGTTCGGGGACACGGAAGTCGTGTTCACCACACCAGAGAATCCTGACCGCGTGCAGGTGGCGCTCCGTATGCGGCAATCGGATCCTCCCGATGACGGGAACTGACCCGCAGAAGCAGCACTGAACGAATCACGCAGGAAACTGCTGAGACGACCATGAAAGGTGGCCCCACGATGACCAGCTCCGCGACACTGCCCACGTTCCAGGTGGAGGACCGCACGTTCACGCGGATGATCCTTGGACACAACCCCCTTCTCGGTTACTCGTACATGAGCCAGGCGCGCTCCAAGGAGTACGAAGCGCGCTTTGGCACCTTCGAGCCCATCCGCGACGTTGTCCTCGCCGCGATCGAGGCCGGCGTGCGCAGTATGATGCTCAGCACCGGACACGAGCGCTGCGACATCATCGCCCAGGCCATCGAGGCCGCCCAGGAGCAGACTGGGGTCGAGCTGACGAACTTCGTCATCATCAATCCCGACTTCCGCGACCACATGGACTTCCTGCGCCGCGTCAACTGCCAGGTCTGCCTCGTGCACGGACAGGACACGGACTCGTTTTTGCACCGCGCGGAGTGGACGTTCTTCCCGGAGTTCCCCGAGCTTCTCACGGCAATCCGCGCCGAGGGCTTCGTGCCTGGGATGTCCAGCCACAATGGCGGCGAGACCATCGGCGTGGCGGAGAAGTTCGACGTCGCCGTGATCAACACGCCGATCAACAAGATCGCGTGGCGGATGTGCCCCTGCGAGGAGCAGGTGCTCGGAGCGGTCAAGGCGTCAACGAAGAAGATCGTCGCCATGAAGCCTCTGGCGATGGGCCGCATCGCTCCCGAGGATGGCATCCAGTATATCTCGACGGTGCCTGGCATTGATGGCGTCGTGGTCGGGATCGGCACGGCCGCCGAGGCGGAAGAGACCTTCGGCATCGCCACGCGGGTCATGGGGGAGTAACGGCGTGCACCGCCGTTGATGTTGGCCTCTGCCTTTGTAGCCGCAGGTCTTCGGCCTGCGGGCTGTTGACGTGTGCCGTTCGGAGTGGCCGCTTGCCGTGGGGAATGGCCGGACTACGAGACGCAGCCGTATCGCGTCGAAGTATCCAGCCAGCCGTTGCCTTGATATTCGCGAACCAGCTCACCTTGCCGGTGGGGCAGGCCGCCGGCCTAGGCCGCCGGCCTGCCAAGCCTGGCATTCATGAGCCATTGCCGTTGTAGCCGCAGGTCTTCAGCCTGCGGGCCGTTGCCGTTTGCCTTTCGGAGTGGCCGCTTGCCGTGCGGAGTCGCCGGACTACGAGGGCCGTGGCCCGAAGTATCCGGCCAGCCTTTGTCTTGGCCTCCGCCGTTCCCCCCATTCCCTCTCAGTCCTTCTCCTCGCGCCTCAACGCCTGTCGAGCTGTCTCCAGATTCTCGGCGCATGTCTTCGTGTTCGGGTGCTCGTCGCCAAGGGCCTCGTGCAAGATCGCGAGCGCCTGTTCCCCGAACTCGACGGCCTCTTTGTACCGGTTCGTGCTGTAGCATAGGGACGCCAGGTTGTGCAGGTCTCTGGCATGCGCGGAGTGATTGAAGCCCAGAACCGACCGGTCGATCTCCAGCGCCTGCTGATACAAGGGCTCGGCTTCCGCAAAGCGCTCTTGAGCATCCAGCAGGCATGCCAGGTTGTTCAGGCTCGTAGCATAGGTCGGGTGCGCTTCGCCCAAGGCCTCGCGGGTGATCTCCAGCGCCTCACGGTACAGCGGCTCTGCGTCCTCGTGGCGGCTCTGGGCCTTGCATAGCCCCGCGAGGTTGTTCAGGACCGCGGCACAGGCGGGGTGCTCTGGCCCTAACGCCTCGCGTGTGATCTCCAGCGCCGCACGACACAGCTGCTCCGCCTCCTCGTAGCGCCCTTGGTCCCGGAGCAGCGTGGCCAGGTTGTTTAGATCGGTCGCATAGCCAGGATCGCTCTCCCCCAATGCCTTCCGGTCGATCTCCATTGCTTCCCGGTACAGCGGCTCCGCCTCGTCATAGCGCCCCTGGGCGCGGAGCAGCCCCGCCAGGTTGTTCAGGTCCGTGGCATAGCGCGGATGCCTCGCCCCCAATGCCTTCCGGTCGATCTGCAGGGCTCGGAGGTACAACGGCTCCGCTTCGTCATAGCGTCCTTGGAACCGACACAGTTCGGATAGGTTGTTCAGGCTCGCGGCATAGGATGGGTGCTCATCCCCCAGCGCCTCGTGGGCGATGTCCGCCGCCCCTCGATAGAGCGGCTCCGCCTCGTCGTACTGAGCCCGCTCCACGAGGTAGCACCCGGCCTGGTTAAGGAGACGGCCCGCGTCTTCGGACACGATCCCGTGCCGGCGGATGTGCTCCGCGCAGACCAATGCGTGGGGCAGGACGCGCTGACAGACGGCCCAGCTCTCGAACTCAACGTACGGGAACGCCTTGAGGACGGCCTCCAGCGCGCGCTCGGCCCATGCCTTCCGGTTCTTATCCTCCAGCGCTGTGCGCTGCACGTCCTGCACCAGCCGGTGCAGGGAGAGACTCTCATCGGTCAGCCGGATCAGGGAGTTGTCGGCCAGTTCCGCCAGCGCCGTGTGCAGGGCCAGGGGGTCGAACGTGCAGTCGTCTCGCCCCAACTCCGCGCAGGCTTCCTGAACGCCCTCATTCAGGACCTCGAAGGACTCCGCCAGGAGGTCTCGCGCGATGTCATCCGGGGCGAGGAAGGAGCAGAAGCGCAGGAGCGTCAGGGCCTCGGGTCCGAGCTTGCGCACGGTGACCAACCACGTCGTCGCCACGGACGCGGGGTACTCGGTGCTCCCCAACACGCGCCGCGACATCAGGTCCGAGGGTGACTCCCTGTACAGGGCCAGGTATTCCTGCAGGGACAGGCGCGCCTTCTGGGTGAAGGCGGCGGCCTGCTCCAGCGCCAGGGGCAGGTAGCCGAGAGTCTTGGCCAACTCATCCGCCGCGGCGCGGTTCTCATCGGTATCCGGCACCCCGCTGCGCTCCACGAGGAACTGCCGGGCCGGTTCGGGCTCAAGCACATCGACGTCGAGGGTCTCCACCACCGCCGACCACCCCGAGAACCGCGAGGTGATGATGTTCCGGCACTTCCCCGACTTGGGGATCCACTCCTGAATGGCCTCCTCATCCTCCGCGTTGTCGATGATCAGCAGGCGGCGCGTCTGGGAGTTGAGTTCGCGGAAGGCCAGTTGCGCGTCGGCCTCGGGGTTATCGGAGGGCCGCTCGATCAGCCCCAGGTCCACGGCGAACCGGGCGAACTCGGACTCCATGGACTGCTCGCCGGCCCGCGCCCACAGCACCTGGGGGTAGAGCCGCCAGAACTTCTCCACATACTCCCGCGCCAGGGTGGTCTTGCCGACACCCCCGAGCCCGTGGACCGCCTGGGGCGGCAGTTGAGTCAGGGCCGTCGTGGGGTTCTGGAAGAGCTTCTCGTGCAGCTCCAGCAGGAGTTCTTCGCGCCCGACGAAGTGGGGGTTATGCGAATAGGGCAGGGAGGCGAGCCACGGGCCCCGCTCCGGCATGGGTTGCGCGATACACTCGCGGATTTCGTCGAACAGCTCCCGCCACGTCCCGCGCTTCGGGTGGCGCATGTCGAGGCGCTGGCACTCCCGCAAGGGCGTCGTGGCGACGTCGTCCCATTCGCCCTCGTACCAGAGGGGGATGATGCGCTCGCCCCCGTAGGTCTCGTAGCGGGTCCACTCCGAGGTCTGCCAGCGGGGCGTAAGCACGGGGAGAATGACGCGGCTGCTCTCGCAGCCCTCCTCGATCTCCTCATGCCAGTTGAATCCGGGCCTCAGGCGCGCTATGTCGAACCACACCTCGAAGTCCTCGGCCACCAGGCGCTTGTGCAGGGCCTCGGCGAGGGCAAGGTCTTCGGCCTTGTAGCTGATGAAGGCGTCGTACTTCGACTTCCGCATGATTACCCCCCAGGGGGTCCGACACCTGGGTGACAGGCACCCTTCA
>JALGSS010000601.1 GCA_029821745.1 Candidatus Zipacnadia bacterium | reverse complement strand
TATCGTGCCGTCCTTTCGGGTGACTGTGTTGATAGCACAGTACAGTTCTCCATCACAAAGGACGGCACCTATCTCATCCAACCAGAAACCCACCTACTCTCGGAGGTCGCACCCGTGCACGCTGAAGGGGAGTACAAGGAGGCAGACGGGAAACCCCGGCGGGTCGCCGTGTGCGTGGGACCCGAGAACGGCACCGTCGGCCCGCAACTGGTGAAGGAAGCTGCCAAGGAAGCCGTGCAGGGCGTGGGCTTCGACACGCTGATCGTGTGTGGCTTCGCCTTCGACCCGCATGTGTCCGAGGAGACCACGCGCTACGGCAGGCTGGTCGTCCTCCCGGCCCGCATGAACCCGGACTTGTCCATGGGCGATGAGCTCCTGAAGAAGACGGGCGCGGGGAACCTGTTTATGGTGTTCGGCGAGCCGGACATCACGCTGACGCACCCGGACGGGCAGTTGCAGGTGGAGATCAACGGCCTGGACATCTACGACCCGACGACAGGGGAGATCCGCAGCAACAGCACGGACGACATCGCCTGCTGGTTCATCGACACGAACTACAACGGTGAGAGCTTCTTTGTGCGCCACGCGTATTTCACCGGGGCCGACAAGCCCTATGAGAAGCTGCAGCGGGCGCTGCGCGCGGAGATTGACGAAGAGACCTGGGAGGCCTTGTACTCGACCGTCAGCCGCCCCTTCGCACCACCCGAGACAGGCAGCATCGCCGTGAAAGTCATCAACCACTACGGCGACGAAGTGATGCAGGTGTATGAGGTTTGACTGTCGGCTCCAACCTACTCATGCCGGGAGGCTGACGAATGCCGATTCCCTTGATCGTGTGGGGCGGTGTGGTTGCTGTATCTGCCGTGGGCGGCGGGGTGGCCCTTGTGAAGTCGATCAGCCGAATGAAGAAGGCCAAAGAGAGATACAAGATGAGGTGGGAGGCCTACCAGCGTTTCGTGCGCAAATACGAGAGCGCTCACGGGTCTGCAAAGCGGACGTTGGACCTACTCGGCGAGGAGCGCCTGAAAGCCGCAGTCGTACTTGGGCAGGCCGTTGAGTTTCTGCAGAACGCCACGCTGAAGGACAGGGACCTCGAACTGCGCTACGAGGTGACGCCCCAGAAGATGGCAGACTGGCAGAAGGTATCGATCAACGCAATCGAAGTCCTGGGCGGCGCGGCGCGCGCTGGAGCTTGCGGCGCAGCCACCGCGGCAGGGGCGTCTGGGCTCGTGGGGACACTTGCATCGGCGTCCACCGGGACCGCAATCTCGACGCTCTCGGGCGCGGCGGCCTCGAACGCGACGCTTGCTTGGCTCGGCGGGGGCACATTGGCCGCCGGTGGTGGCGGGGTCGCCGCCGGTACTCTGGTTCTCGGCGGCCTCGCGGCAGGGCCAGCGCTCGTGGCGATCGGTTTCGTGGCGACCAAGGAGGCGAGCAAGGTCGAGACACAGGTGGAGGAGGCCATCGCCGAACTCGACGTTGATCAGCGCCAGAAGAAGCTCGTCATCGCCCAGCTAGATGTACTGGAGCAGAGAGCAGACGAACTACGCGAGAGAACGGGGCAGACGCGATCAGAGCTAGAGAATCTGTTGGAGACTTGTGATGCCGCCGTTGATGAGGACGCGTACATGGTCGCGCAAGCGGCCTCAGCGCTGGGGCAGATGCTGGAGATTGCGATCATCGATGAGGATGGCACGATCCTGGAGGACGGTGACTATCATGAGCTCACGGAAGCCCAAGAAGCCCCCAGTCGAGATACTGACTGATGCCGGGAAGAAGATCCTCCCGGAGGTCAACGATGCCCTGGGCCCATCTGACGTCCTGGACGTACTGCGAATGTGGCAGGAGTGCAAGAGAGACTGTGAAGCCGAAAAGACCAAGCGCGAGGAAATCAGAGCCAAGCGTGATGTGGCCGTCGCGGCAATCGATGCTCAGCGGGAGCTGCTCCAGAGCTTCTTCGCTGCACGCTTCTCCGAGCGCAAGCATGTACTGGATGGCTTCTTTGGCCTGATGCACCATGCCGTGGAAAGCAAGGACAACGCACAATTGGACACGGCACTGAAGGGCATACTTGGCGTTCTGGAAGACAGCCCCCTCAAGGACCTGGATGCCTTCCGCGTTGCACGTTCAGAAGGCAAGACCATTGAGATATGAACGGCAGCGCCTGGAGGAGGGACGGGCCGAGGGCGACATACTGCCCAGCAGGACGGGTGCGGGGAACCTGTCGAAGGTGTTCCGTGAGCCGGGCATCGAACTGACGCGCCCGGAGGGGCAGTTGCGCGTGGCGATCAAACGCCTGGACAGCTACGACCCGACGACAGGGGAGATCTGCAGCAGCGGCATCGATGGCACAGCCTGCGTTCTTACCCCAACTCCCATCGCAGTCGATCCGTCTGCCGTCGCGTCTTGTCGCGCCATCTCTTCTTCGTCTCCTCGGCCACGTGTTTGAGCCACGCTCTCATGGCGGGCCGCACAGTTGGGCGCGTGCCCATCTCGCCAACTAGATCGATAGCCCAGTCGTCGCCGATCTGGACCAGAGCCTGCCCCCATTTGGCCGCAGTGCGAACCTCATCTGCCTTCTCGATCATGTTGAGTGCGTGATCCCGCGCGTGTCTTTCGCGGTGCCTGTCCCGCGCCCACGCCGTAAGCGCCCTGACCCGTACGTCCAAGTCCGTCTGCGCGCGGTCCATCGCGGACGCGAACGCATCTTCGCCGAGCAGGCTCGCGCCCTCGACCGCAGCTGCCCGCTCGCGCCAACTCTCGCTCGTGAGCATTGCCTCGATCTCTCTCCTGAAACTGTCAGAATCCAGGTAAGCCCATGCTGCGATCACTGCCTCACGCGCTCGTGTGCTTCCATGCGTCATGGCTCCGCCGAAGAAGCACTCGCCTGTGTACGAACTGGCGCGAGAGGTCGATCGACTGAGGGACGAGGAGGCAACGGCCCGCGCAGCCTGCGAGGAAGTGGACACGGCGGCTGAGCAGCTTGCCGGGATTGAGCGGACGCTTGTAGGGCTTACGGAACAGAAGCGCAAGTGTGAAGAGAGAATAGAGGAGTACCAGAAAGGTGCGGAGCGCGTCCGGGCACTGCGAGCCGAAGCGGATGCTCTGCAGGCCAACAGCGAGCGCAGTGAAGGTGACCACAATAACGCCGTGAAGGAACTCGAGCGCTACCGAGAGGCCGAGGAGATCGCCAAGAAGGCTGGAGAGAAGCTTGAAGGCATCCAGCGGCGGCTGGATGAGCAGGCCACGAGTGTCAAGGCGGCACGGGCCCTGATGGACGAGGCGGCCGAGGAGTTGAGGACTGCCCAGGAGCGCCGCAAGCAGGCTTCCAGTGACTGCGAGCAGGCACGGACGATCAACAGGGCCCTGGAGTTGAGGAACAAGTGTGCCGGCCTCCTGGAACAGATCGCGGGGCTAAGCCGAAGTTCCCTTACTAGTGAGCGATAGAACGGCTGCTGTGGTGCTCTGAGGCTGCCTGTGGCGTGTTTTTCCTGGCATCAGGATGTCGCGCTACTGGCTACAT
>JALGSS010000600.1 GCA_029821745.1 Candidatus Zipacnadia bacterium | reverse complement strand
ATCGAACACGCCAAGGGCGATCTTCCCCTGGTTCTGCCATTGCGGGGGCTGTACGGCGATCTCCTCGCCCCCGTCGAAGTAGCTCATGTCGGCGCCGGTCGCATTGAACACCTCTGCCAGATTGGCGCAGATCTCATCGACCATCGTTGACTTCACGTCCGGCGCGTAGATGAGGTGGTCCCAGATGCTGAAGCAGTTGACCATGAGCCCAACCGGCGTCCCAGCGGCGTGCGGCTTGGCGGTGGTCCGGTGCAAGCCGCGCGTGCATCCGGTGAATGTGTCGGCGGTTCGGGCGGCGTAGCGCACGAGTTCACCATCAATGAACAAGTCGCCGGTCTCGGGCCAGTCGGCGAGGTCCTCCTCGACCTCGATCTCCGTGCCGTCCACCGTGAGTTCGCCGGCCAAGGTGGCGTGGCGGCTCTGCAGCAGGCGCGGGTCGGCTTCCGGCGAGACGTACGGGTCGCCCATGCCGACGCCGCCCCAGCCGACCATCCCCTGCATCGCGTGCAGACCCACCTGCATCCCCGCCTCGTGGATCTTGTCGGCGCAGGCCTTCATCCCGGCGAGCCCGTTGGGATACAGACCGGGATGGGGTTCATAGGTCGGCGTCGAGTGCCACCAGTTGAGCAATTCCACGCAGCCAAAGCCGCCGCGGGCGAACTCCACCACCTCGTCGATATTGGCCTCATTCGTGCCGTAAGCCATGAGATACGAGGCGAAACGCTCAGGGGCGCGCTTGATCCAGACCCCGTTGATGGTCGGGTGCGGGAGGCCCTGCCCAAGCTCGACCTGCTCAATCGCGTCGAGCAGGCGCTCCGTGGAGCCCGCGGGATCCAGTGGGACACCGACGACGGCCACCTTCGCGCCCACCGTGCCATACTCGTCATAGCAACGTGCCGTGAGGTCCGCTCGCGAGGCATTCGCCCCATAGGAGTGAGTACGGCTATTGCACGCGAGCACACAGGCCGCGAAGTCGTCATCCCACGCAGCGTTGATGAGGGTGCCCACGTTCTTTGAGATGCTCAGACCAAACCGGCAGACCTGCACCTCGTCAACGTCCTCGGGGCTGGTGTCACGCAAGGCAAGAGTGAAGTAGCCGGGGTGGCGCTGCACTTTGAAGCCGGCCTTCACCCCTGGGCTCGCGAAGTAGACGTCGATGACGCTGCCCTGGCGACGGATGTAGTGGACGGGCACTTCCCCGCCCGAGACTTTCATCGAGAACACAGGCTCCACGGGATTGGGCAGCGCGTAGTTGACCCCGGTCGCCTTGCACGTGAACTCCTGGAGCAGCCCGTTGGGTGCGAGGACCACCCGCAGAGCATCGCTCTCAAGCACGACCGGCTCCAGGCCTTCCGGGATAGCCATTGACGGCGCCTCCTCAACGTGAATACTGTCGATGTCGACCGTTGCATCGTCCGGAACCATGACTGCCACGGACACAGCCCGCAACCCGTCGCCTTTCGGGAAGTACAGGCCGGACACCTCTGTGAATTCCGCTCCGGTCGCAGGCACAGCCAGCACCTGAGGCGTCGTGATCTTCCCGTCCGCGAAGTACTCGTAGAAGCCAATCCCCGCCGGGCCTCCGCAAACCATCGCAGACACCATGTAGGCCTTCCCCGCGGCGATTCGTGGACATGGCCGGAAGATGTGCGCAGAGCCTCGCCGGCCGTCAGCCACAATGCGGACGAACTTCGCTCCGTCGGGCGCATCGGCTTCCACGACTTCCAGCGACCCGGGGTAGGCGGAGTTGAGGGACCAACCGACTGGAGCCAGTGTGTTCTCGCCGAGGGACCAGATTCCGAAGCCCTGGTCCGTCGTCGCGGGTCCAGCCACCTCGCGTGATTCCTCGAAGCTGCCGTTCCCGACAATCGGCTCCTCCTGTGCCCACACCGACAGGCCTGCCAGGATCAGGATTGTGGCGAACGAGACACTGGGGCAGTGAGTTCTGGGCATAGGGACTTCCCCCTTGACGACGGTGGGAGCAGATAAGATAGCCGGATGGCTGTTCGTGTGGTCGCATCTTTCGACGGCGAACCCCGACAGCCCTCCACGAACGGCGTAACAGTTGGAGGTCGGCCCGACGTGTCCGACGAAGGTTGATGGCCGTGTGTCTGCCCCGCGCAGGCCGACGTCAGTCGACGGCGGCGCTCTGGGCTTCACCCATTTGGAGGCATAGTCATGGTACCGTTGCTCATCGCTCTCATTGCATCTATCGGCCTGTGCCAGGAGGCGGGGAAAGTGGATCAGGAACCGGAGAAAGTGGGCGTCCGGCCCTACGAGCTCGACTGGGCAGGCCGCCTCGAAGACGACCACCCGCCGTTGGTAGACTTCGAAGACCTGACGGGCTGGACTGTCGACGTGACCAACAGCGAGGCGAGCTTCGAGCGCACCCGCGAGCAGCAGATCTGGGGCAAGTACGTGGGCAAGCTCACCTATCGTGGTCTCAAGGGCGGCGGCCCCGAAGTCACGCTGCGGCCGCCCGAGCCCATCGAGATCGCGAACTCGTTCGATGCGGTGACGCTGTGGGTCTACGGGAATAACTGGGGCTATGCGCCCAATCCGGCGACGCCACAAGTGAACATCATCGCCCTGTTCGAGGACCCCGATGGGCAGGAATTCTCGGTCCGGCTCTACCGCGTCGACTGGACCGAGTGGTATGTGCTGCACCGGCGTCTGAGTCCCGACCAGATCCAGCGCGTGCAGGACGGCGCAACTTTCACCGGGATTCGCGTGACCGGTGGGCGGAACAAGGAAGACCGGATCATCTACCTGGATAACCTCGCGGTGTATACGGAACAGTTCGAGCCGCTGAGCTTCGAGCCGCGTCCCGAGCGAGGCATCGCCATGTTCCCGGGGCAGAGCACCGGCACGAACACCGGGCCCGGGAAGCTCCCCTTCCCCACGCGGCCGGAGACGATCCTCCCCGAGAACGTGGCCACGGACTTCACCACCGACCTCGACGCCGATGGTGATGCCTTCGTGTTTACCTACACGGGCTCCGACGGGAAGCTGACATATCGCGTCGCGCCTCGCACCGGGACTTTCGGCGACATAACCGCCCAGTGGGAGGGCCGCGGAAGCGCGTTCTCCCCGTGCGTGGGCGGCGGAGTCCGGCTGATCAGCGACGGGGCGCCGGTTACGCCGGAGGAAGCCGAGCACCTGGGCACGGCGCGCAAGGGCGACACCGTGGAATCTCGCTGGAAGCTCTCTGCGGGTGACGCGTCGGCCGAGGTGATCTACACGTACCGGCTGTGGGCGAAATCACTCGTCATAGACGTGATGGCTCCCGGCGGCCAGGTGGCGGAGGTGCGGTACGGCGCCGCCCGGGGGCTTGAGAACCCGCGTCTGGTCACCAACCCCTTCTACCCGGCGTCGCGAGGGCGTCCGGCAGTGGCGATTTCCGGCCCACCGGAGCGGCCGCTGTTCCTCACCGGGAACACGGACTGGTGCCTGTCCAATGCGTCCGAGCCGTGGGCGGCCAACAACATTGATGACAACGGGGTCACCTACAACGGTGGGACGGCGTACGC
>JALGSS010000599.1 GCA_029821745.1 Candidatus Zipacnadia bacterium | reverse complement strand
CATTGAGGGCGCGCCTATTCCTGACGCCGAGCGGGCACAACTGTTGGCGCGGGCCGAGGCGTTGACCGCCGAGATCCAGGCGATGCCCGACGAGGTCGCCCCTGACTTCCAGGCCATCTTGCCCTTCAGCGACTTGCACGCGCGGATCTACGCGCTCAATGCGCCGGTGCTGCGTGCCCGTGGGCTTCCCGACCTTAGCGTCTGGCAGAGAAACCGGTACGACATGTTGGCGCCGACCGATGCGCCCAGTGTGGCCGAACTGAACAGCGGCGTGACCCTCAAGCTGGACCTCATGAACGGTGAGTACCGGGCGGATACGGTCAACCTGACCAACGCGACCGACGAGGCCATGGCGCTGCAGGTCATCATTGAGGACTTGCCGGAACTGGCGGAGAAGGACTACGTGAAAGGACCGGCAGCCGATTGCCGCCGCGCTGCCCGGAGCCGAGCGCGAAGGCGACGCCTGGAACATCAGCATCCCCGCCGGGTGCACACGCCAGGTATGGCTTTCGTTTAGCCCTCGGGACATCGCCCCGGGCGACTACTACGGAACCGTCACAGTGCGTGACGCACGGGGCACCGTAAGAGCGCGGATACCGGTCCGGATGACGGTGTACCCCTTCACCTTCCCGGACGAGACGACCATCGCGGTGGGTGGCTGGGACTACACCAACGGGGAGGGCGCGTACGACGCCACCCCGGGCAACATCCCGGCGTTCATCGCCAACATGCGCGAGCACTGGGTCAATACGCCGTGGGCGACTGCCGGTGTGGGGCCGAGCGGCGATGAGTATGACGTGGCGGGCAACCTGACCAGTGAGCTGACTTTCGACCGCTGGGACGAGTGGGTCGAGCGCTGGCCGGACGCGAAGTACTACTGTGTGTACATGTCTGTTGGCGGATCATTCCGGAACGAGAAGATGGGTACTCCGCGGTTCAACACGATGGTCGGCGACTACATGCGGGCCTGGGCGGACCACATCAAGGAGCAAGGCATCGATCCCAACAAGCTGGCGGTCCTGCTTGTGGATGAGCCCCACCGTGATGAGCAGGTGCAGACCATCATTGCCTGGGCCAAGGCCATCGAGGCGGCGGCCCCCGAGGTCATTATCTGGGAAGACCCGACTTACCGCGACCCGCGCGAAGCCGATGCCGCCATGTTCGAGGTCGTGGAGATCATGTGCCCGAATCTGCCGATGTTTATGAGCGGGTCCGATGCGGTCCGGCAGTTTTACGTGGAGCAACAAGCGAAGGGCATAGAGTGGTGGTTCTACTCTTGTTCCGGGCCGAATAAGCTGCTCGACCCGTATGACTACTTCCGGGGCCAGTTCTGGTGGTCGGTCGCATATGGCTCGAAGGGCTCCTTCTACTGGGCTTTCGGCGATGAGGCCAGGTCGGGCAACTCGTTCACCCCGTACAAGCTCACTCGCGCGCAGTACTCGCCCTTGTTCCTCACGCCGACCAGCGTGACCGACGGCAAGCACATGGAGGCGATCCGCGAAGGCGCGCAGGACTACGAGTACTTCGTCATGCTGAGAGACCGTGTCGCTGAACTGAAAGGCAAGGGCGTGGCCAACGCGGCCCTGACGCGTGCCGAGGAGTTGCTGGTGAGCGGGCCGGCGGGCGTTATCGCGGACATCAGCACTGGGACGCTGTCGTGGCGGGCCGAGAAGGACCGAGGCGAGATGGATCGTGTGCGCATCGATGTGCTGAAGACGCTGACCGCGCTACGCGATCTGTAGGCCCAATTCCCTGGGAGTTTCCGGCCCCGGGCAGTCGCAGCCCGGGGCCGTGTCGTGAGTCGGTGATGGCGCCGAAAGGTGAGCCACTGCGGCGAGGAGAAATCCTGATAGCTGACACGATTTGCCGGAACCGAGGATGGTGCCTGGTCCATGAGCGCAGCTTTCCGAGTGATGATGGCAGGCTTGGTATGCCTGGGGCTCTGCGGGTCGGTTTTGGGGGCCGAGGACATCGCGATTGAGTTCGAGGGCGTGCCGCGAAGTGTGCTGGAGGGAGCGGCGCTGACCTTCGAGGTGAAGTACAGCGTTCCCGAGGACGCTGGAACAGTTCCGCTGCGGGCCGAACTGAAGAACCCGAAGCACACCGTGTTGGAGGGCAAGGCGGCCGACGTGAAGGGCCAGGGCACTCAGGCTTTCACATTCACGACGCCGTCGCGTGAAGTGGAGAGCGATCTGCTCATCGCGATCTGGTGCGGGACTGACTGGCGTCGGCCGCTCTCGCAGATTGTCCACTCGGAGATGATTCGGATCATGAGTGAAGAGGAAGCCAAGGTGCTGGAAGGGCAGGCTGAAGCAGGGGAAGCATGGCGCGCCGCCCATGGTGAGGCGTTGGCAGATGGCCCCCTTGCGGGGATCCTGCTCGACGAATTGCCGCGGTTCGACGCGGGCCTCGCACGGCGCATGGCGGCGAAGCTCAACGCCGTCGGTATCGATACGGTATTCCTGAGCGCCGAGGAAGTCACGAACTCCCACATCCTGAGCGTCGATAATGTCCATACGCTTGTGCTCACGAGCTCGAAGGTCTACCCGGCGGATGGCAGCCGGGCCCTCGACGCATTCCTCGCATCCGGCGGCGACCTGATCGCCCTGGACACGCCCGCTTTCTCGACCGCGGTCAAGCGGATTGGCGACAAGTGGCTGGATGAGAGGCAGTTCCGCGACCTGCTGTCGACGCAGAAGCCGGAACGGTCGCTGTGGGACTTCGAGGCCGCGAACGCTGACGATTGGGGCTACACGAGCGGATCGGGCCCCGAAGCAACGTGGGAAGTATCCCCGGGTGGGGCAAACGGCACCCGTAACGCCTTTCATTGCGTCGTGCCGAAATATGAGACTTGGGACACGTTTGTCGCCCCGGAGAGGGACGCCTACTTCGGCGAGGGCCAGAGCCTCACTTGCCTGTGGGCCAAGGGCGGCCCGGAGACGACGAACATGTCTTTGGAGTGGGTGGAGAAGGATGGGTCGCGGTGGATCGCGACGATCCCGCTGACTCTTGAGTGGACCTACTACGTGCTCACGCCGCAGGAGTTCAAGTACTGGCAAGATAGCGCCAGCGAAGGCAGAGGCGGCAGTGCCGACCAGTTCCGTCCCGAGAGCGCGGCGAAGTTCACAGCCGGGATCGCGATGACACACACGCCCATGGCCGGCGACCGTCACGAGTTCTGGATTGATGAGATCGGCGTGGCCGGCAATGCTCTCGGCCTGGTAGAGCCGCCGGGGACGCTCAAGTTCGAGCCCATTGAGATGATCCATCCAAGCTACAAGTTCCACGATGTCACGACAGCCGTGAAGCTCCAGATCAGTGACAAGCAGTGCCTGCTGTCGCCGAGCACGCTCCCCGTGTACGAGGGCCTGAGGTCTGTGCACCCGCGACCCCAGGGCACGGGATACAACAAGGAGCGCAAGTGGCGGTGGATCCCGCTACTGGAGGCATTCGACGACAAGGGCGAAGTGTGTGGCACGCCCGCCTGCATGGTCATCAACCGCCTGGGGCGCTACGCGAACGCGGTGACGGCCTCTTTCGCGCTGCCGCCGGAGGCCTACCGAGACGACAAAGTTCTCGACCTGGTTGCCACGACGGCGCGCCGGATGCGGGACGGCTTCTTCCTGCTCGAAGGGGGAGCGGAGTACTACGCGTACTTCCAGGGCGAGTCCATGAAGCTGGGGGCGCGCACGATCAACCTGTCTCAAGCCGAAGCACCGCCGGCTTCTGCGCGATTCGTTGTGTCCGGCGACGCCGGGAAGCGGTTCGAGGCGACGGCACGGATCAGAGACGGGCACGCCGAATGCGCGTGGAACCCGGCTCAGTTCGGGGAGCGCACCTACCAGGTGTCCTGCTCGCTACTGGACTCCGAAGGGCGCGTGTTGGACATGCTCACGCACCCCGTGGTTGTCTGGGAGCCCAGCGCGAACCCCGAGTACATG
>JALGSS010000598.1 GCA_029821745.1 Candidatus Zipacnadia bacterium | reverse complement strand
GGCAGTCCGCGCGACGACAGCAATCCGTCCGCGCCGACCGGGTAGTCGCCTCCCACACCGATCCGCAGTGGCTGTGGCGGCTCGAACTCGGCCGGAGGCGCGGCATCTGAGACGCACGCGAGGGCACAGCAGACAGTGACGGCGAGTGCAACCGTGCAATGGTGTCTTCGTGTCATCATATGTCGGCGCCGATCATTAGAGCGGTATCAGTCGAGATCGCGTCTGCGCAGAGACGTCTCATAGCGAAGCCAAGCAACCTGTCGCCCGCTTAGCGGCGCGCGCCAGGCCAGCGACTGTGGACGCACTGGGGTCTGACGCAACCTTCGACAGGTGAGAACACTAGTCGGATGGCACGCCGCATTCATCCCGGAAGAACCGCTGGATCTGCTCCTGCACGTCCCCCGGAAGTGGTGATTCGAGTCCGGTCACCAATTCCTCGATGCGCGCGTGGGCCTGCTCCAACAGCGGCGGGCCCTCAAGCTTGCTCCCCGAGTAGTCGAACAAGTCGTGGGGGAAGAACTCTCCTCCACGCATGAACTCGAGGGTCAGGTCATCCATCAGGAAATCCCCGCCAGGGCCCGCGCTTCGGATACTCTCGCTCCCGAGCCGGCCGCCCGTCGTCTCAATGCCCCGGCGCAGATGAGCGACGGCCTGCATCCAGGCGGCCTGGATCAGCATCGTCTCCCCAGACATCCCCACCGCGTTGTACGTGGACCCGATTCCTGAGAGGAAGCTCGCGCCCGACGAGTGGGCGGCGAGCATCGACAGCAGGCCCTCCGCGCCGGTCTGGACATCATAGCGCCAGGTCATCGCGCCCCCGCACTCGGAACCAGTGGGCATTCCGTATGACTGCCCGAGCTGGACGCACGCGACATTCCACTTGATCTTGTCCAGCGTGTAGTACAGCGCCTCCACGCTGTGCAGTTCGGCCACCGATGGTGCGAACCGATACAGGAACGGCGTGCCGGGCTTCACAAGTTGCGTGATCGCGGCCAGGAACACCGTCTCCACATTGCCCAGCAGCACATTCGAAGCGATGCTGTAGGGAGCGGTGCTGCCCGCCGTGGCGCAGATGGTCGGGAACACCGCCATGTCATACTCACACGCGCGCACGAGCAGGTCACCGTTGAGTTCGGACAGGATCATCGGGGAGATGATCGCCACCGCCGGGGTCATGATCCTGCTGCCCTTGAGGCCCTGGCCTCCCGCGAGGATCTCGCCCACCTTCAGCCACCGCTCGAAGCTCTCCACGACGCGGGGCAGACCAGATGGTGCTTGGAGTGATGCAGGACATGGACCTTCATCGCGTACAGGTTCGAGTTCGGTTCCTGCACGTCGGAGACGGGGTAATCCATCAGGCTCAGAGCGGCCACGGGGTCCAGCTTCTGCGCGAGGATGGTGTGCCTGGTGACATCGCTCAACACGGGCGGCCGGGGTTCGCGCGTCTTATAGTCGATGATCCATGGATCGGTGACGATGGCGTGGTAACGCGGAGTCTCCCCTCCGCCGACGAGCGTCTCATTGCCTGCAAGGTCGGCGAGGACGAAGGTGCTCGGGGTCTGGGCGAGCAACTCCCGCAGCAGCTCTCGGGGTATGCGCACTGTGTCCGAGGCGTCATCAACCTGTGCCCCGGCCTCGCGGCACAGTCGGCGGATACCACCATGCCCGACCCGGAAGCCAACGTCCTCGAGAATGCTCTCTGTCGTCTCCCGAATCTCCTCGACCTGCGCATCCGAGAGGCCCTTGATGAGGTTCTCCATCTGCCGGCCTTTCCGGTCCATGATCCACCACGTCAGTTCGCAATGCGGCAGGCTCCCGACTTCGCCATGGTCGGGAGGCGTTCCTTCCCGAGTGCCACGGCCGACGACGAGGGCCATCATGGGCGCATGGCGAAAGGTGCAGGACATGACTGTGGCGCGAGACACCGGAAGACAGAGCGACCGACATGTGCTCAACGGAGAGTAAACCCCCACGGAGGTCGTCATGCTGATGCTTGCCTTCGCGATGACCCTTGGACTGTCATCCGCACATGCAGAACCCTACCTGCTGAGCGACACGCGGGAGCTGTTCCTGGACGACTTCCTGATCGCCTCCAAGAGCAAGGTCACGCGGGTGATCCACCCCGCCGAGAAGTACGCCGGCAACCCGGTGCTCTGGCCCAGCGAAGACTGGGAGGGGAAAACCGCCGTGATCTACGGTTCCGTCCTGCGGGAGGACGGCTTGTATCGCATGTGGTATCACGCGGGCGATGGTGTGAGCGTCGCGGAGAGCGACGACGGCATCGTCTGGCGCAAGCCGCTGCTGGACGTGGTACAGGTTGACGGGCACAAGACGAACGTGGTTGTGAAACGTGGCGCCGACGAAGGTGAGCCCGGCTATCTCCCCTGGTTCTACGAGGTCTTCGGCGTTCACAGGGATGACGCCGATCCGGACCCGACGCGCCGGTATAAGCTGGGGTACCTGAGCATCAACCGGAACCACGAAGGCGAGGGCGGCGACCCCTTCCACCGAGGACAGCGGCGAGGGCTTGGCGTGGCCGGCAGCGCCGACGGCGTGCACTGGCGGGTCATCGAACCGTGGGCGACCGAGGCCATCGTGGACGGCGACACTCACTGGATGTTCGACCCGGCCCATTCGCGCTATGTTCTGTACGGCCGCACGAAGCACATCTCCGACGACGTGCGCCGCGCGTGGTCGGACAATGAATGGTTCGGGAAACACTGGGGCCGCGCCGTCGCCCGGGACGAGTCCAGCGACTTCCTGCACTGGGACGTCAACCGGGTCCAGGACGCGCCGGTTGTGATGGCCGCTGACGCCCAGGACACCCCCTGCGACGAAATCTACTCCATGCTTGTGTTCCCCTACGGAAGCGTCTACATCGGCCTGATCCAGATGTTCCACAACGCCCCGGACGCGTGCCATCTGGATGTCCAGTTGGCGGTGAGCCGGGACACGGTGCACTTCACGCGGGTGGGCGACCGGACACCATTCATCCCGGTGGGGCCCGTGGGAAGCTGGGACCGGTTCAACAACTCCCTGGCGAACAATCCTCCCATCCCCGTCGGAGATGAGCTGCGGTTCTACTACGGCGGCAGGACCTACCGGCATGGCCCATACGCGGGCCCGGACATGGGCGAGCCCGGCGGCGGAATCGGCTTCGCGACGATCCCCCGGGACCGGTTCGTGTCCCTCGATGCGTCCTTCGATGGCGGAGAGATCGTGACGCGGCCGCTGAAACTGCAGGGCAATGCGCTGCACCTGAACGCGAAGAGTGATTTCGGGCAGATCACCGTGGAGGCTCTGGACGAGGCGGGCCAGGTGATTGCGGCATCACTCCCCATCCGCGCCGACAGCCTCGACACCGTTGTCCCATGGGACGGTCCCGATCCCTTCGCCAATGGCGGGCCGGTGACGCTGAGAATGCGCCTGCGAAATGCGCAGTTGTACGCGATCTGGTGCACAGCCGACGGGGCGACGAAGTAAGTCTCGCACCGGGGCGACCAGCCGACGCCGCGCAGGCTATGAATAATCTGGGTAGGAGCGGGCTTGCCCGCGACCGCCCTTCGACTTGCGGGCTGTCTGTGGGACTTCTCATCGCGTGTACTCTGGGCCCGGGTCCATGCTCCTCTCAACTCACTTCGCCGGTCCCTTCCACTCAAATGAGACGATGTTGGATAGCAGAGCTTTTGGCCAGGCTGAGCGCCCAGTCTTCGGACGACCGACACACAGCGCCTGCGCGAGATACGAGCCGGGAGCGAGGTCCAGTTCGCGGCAACGGGAGGCCACATCCAGTCCCCTCCAGAACTCCATCATCTCGCCGGGCCCAAGTTCGCGCGGCGGCGCTGGTCCCAAGCTCCCCTCCCACCCCCTCACATAAGCGTACAAGTCGGTGGGGTACAGGACTCGGCCTGCGCCGTCGGAGATAACCAAGACGGCGAAGTAGCCACCGGCTATCCCGGGCCGGACTGTGATACGGTCCGACGAGACGTTCACTACATCCAGGCTGAAGAGGAGCTTCCGGGTCAAGTCTCCCAGAGGGAAGAACGGACGCAGGCGAACGGCGAGGCCCGCGCATGGAAGCCCGATCGGGGCACTGACTCGAGACAATACGTCCGGAGCGGTCTGATGCGGTGCGCCGGGGCTGTCCCCCGTGGCTATCGTGCCCTGGGCCACGAGAATCAGGGCAATGCCGGCCACTCGCAACCGCGGAACTGACATTCTCATGTTCGCTGCCTCCTGTTGTTGCAGGTCCGGTGCTGCTATGGGACCGGGACCCAGTAGTTCTGATTGTTCAGATACCTGTCGGACCAGACGGGGTAGTGCAGTGTCGCAACGGGAGCGGTCGACCCCAACTGGCCTAGGTTCTTGACAAAACCGGGCGGCGGCCCGGCGTTGAAGGTGAACTCTGACGCAGCCGTCCATGTGCCCTTCTTGAGAGGAACCCAAGACCCCCCGGCGAACGGCCGGAAGATGAGCGACGTCTCAAAGCTGAGACTGTCCGTCACGTGGCTGAGGCCGTCCAGCCCCCAGATCGGGGTATCTTCAGTCCAGTTTGAGCAGACCGCGCCCGCTGCCCCCCCCTGAGTGACCCAGAGGTACGGGAAGGCGTTGTCAAGCCATCGTTCTATCAACTGCACGAACCCAAACTCCCCAGCGAAGTGCTCAGGGCACGTTGCTTCGAAGGAGAACTTCATCGCAGGGGGCGGATAGGCTCCGTACATCAGCAGATCATCAAGCCATCCATCGGCCAGCCGGGCCCCGTAGACTTGGGGGTTGTCACCGCGTCTGGCGGTGAAGATCAGCCGGCGGTTGTCCGCGGTGAGATACGGGTGCGCGTGGGCCCACTGCTTGCCGTCATACTCCGTGCGGCTGAATACCGCGCGCTTGCAGCCCCCCGTGGCGAAGCTGCCGATGTAGATCGGCACGCCCTCTTCCCCTGTATCGCCAATCCAGTAGCGGCCGCACGCCGAGACGCTCACATGCCCAAACCGCCGCGAGGCGTCGTGGACGGAGACCGGAGCGGAGTCGCCGACGCGCCCCGTCCACACATTGCCCCGGCCGTCGGGGTCTGAACCGGTCGAGAAGAAGATGCGGTCCGTGTCGCCCACCCAGGCCTCATGCCCCGTAGGCCGGACCGTGTGCGGCTTGTCCGCCGGGAACAGCTTCTCCTCGCCGCCGATCTCGAGCTCCCCCAGCAGCACCTGCTTCACGTCCGGCATCTGGTTGAGCTGGATCAGCACGCGGTTCCGACCGTCCCGGGAGAACTGCTCGTGCTTCGCGTGGTAACCGGGCTTGTCCAGGAGGATGCTCCACTCACCCGTCTTCAGGTCGAGCAGATGCACCTTCGACGGCTGGTCGCCGGATTTCACGCTGACCGCGTAGTAACGGTGGTCCGGGGACACGGTGCCGTAGCTGTAGCGGCCCCGCTCCGGCGGGAGGACAGCGATGTCCTCGACCGCCAGGGTCAGGTAGTTGCAGCGGCGCAGAATCAGCTTGCCCTCCACCTTCTGGTGGTAGTACAGATACTCGCCCCAGGGGTGGAAGGCCGGGAAGGGCGGCTTGCCCACGAGCACCTCGTGGCGCGAGCCATCCACGAGATCGACGATGCTGATCCCGCCCGGTTTGCCGTCGGCGGGGTGGCTGGTCGCGTCACTGTACGGCTGCTCACCGTAGATGTTGTCGGCCGGGCGCTCATCAGCACCCAGCAGGTACACCTGTGCCCCACTCTCAGCATCCGTCTCGACTGGCTCTCCGAGCATCGCTGCGCCTCCTGCAGATTGGGTACCGACCGCGCACATCGCCGCCAGCAGCACCGGCCATCCTCGCATCAGTCGCTTAGCATTCGCTCTCATCGGCCGTTCCTCCCGCGCATGTGTCGGGGTGCGCCATCCACACACCGGTGGCTTCTCCGCAGAGGCTGCCGAGACCTGTGCGCTCCATCACGCCCTGCACTATTCGCGAGTGATGGGCACCACACGAGCCGGGCGTTACTCCTCGCGCTGAGGCTG
>JALGSS010000597.1 GCA_029821745.1 Candidatus Zipacnadia bacterium | reverse complement strand
TAGTAGAGACAGTATAACATGAACCGCACCTCAGGCACGCTCCGGGCCGGGATCCCGAATCCGTCGGGGCCCCCTTGCTCAGCAACTGCCAGGAGCTCGCGCCCCGCTGTTGTGCCGCGCCTGCATTCACCCTTCTGCACTGGTCAGTTCACCGCAAGCCCCCCACGCGCCTTCAGGATTGGAGGAAGTCGCCACCACAAGAGCGAATAGGTATCCGCCGGAAGTACCGCGCGGTGAACTACATTCCCGGCGCGGCCGTCTGCAGTCGTAGCGGCGCCGACATGCGCTTCCGGCTCCGCGAAACCACCGGAGGAGGCAACCCAATGAGACTACGCTGGATGGCATTGTGGCTCGTGCTCAGCCTGCTGATCGGCTGCACCGTCGCGGGGATCGCCCAGGAGCAGGCAGATACGCCGAAGGACGACGCGCCCCCGAATCAAATCAAGGGCAAGACGGTGGCGTTCACCCTCCTGAAGCCAGAGGGCTGGCAGAGCCGCACCTACGAGAAGCTGGAGGAGGCCCCCAACGCCAAGATGATCGTTCAGGGCGGCCTTGGGAAGTTCCTCGGTGAAGACGCGAAGTTCACCGACAACCACAATCTCTGGTGGTCGCCCGCCGGCGAGAATATGATGACGGGCCTCGCCTCATTCCATCGCATTGAGCTCAAGACCACGCTTGACCTGGCTACCACTCTCGCCGTGTTCCAGCAATCACCGAACCTGCCTGCAGGGATGGAGATCAAGCCCGCCCAACTGGGCAAGTATGTCGGCCTGCTCGGCGGCGGAGTCGTCCGTGACATGTTCTACGCAGCGGTCGTGCTGATCCCCGGCGACAAGGTCCTGTACGTAAGCTCTGTCCTGGGACCCAAGGCGCAGATAGCGCCCCAGTGGGCCAACTACATGAAGCTCGTCGCCAGCCTCAACGCCCCCGACCTCAAGCCTCAGAATCTGAAGGACGTCTTCGGCGACGAGACCGACACGAAGTAAGGGGCTGGGACCTCCCCTCAGCGTTTCCTCCCGGCGGCCGGGCCATCGCGCCCGGCCGCCGGTTCTCTGTGAGTTTGACAAGGGCCCGTTCGTCGGTTAACTTCCCTGCGGCAGTTACCAACCCTTGGGTCGTTTGGTGCCGCTACGCCTATGAAGTACGTATTCATCGCATCGTTCCTCGTCCTACTGGCAGCCAGCTTCATCACGGCCGCGCTCATGCCTGATGCGCGCACGGACGTGCCTGTCTTCTACTGGGTCACCGACCCCAACCCGGCCCGCGTCGAGCAGATCGAGATTTTCCAGCGATGGATGGAGAAGAACGGATACCCACCCTGTGAGCTGCGCCTCGATACGGCCAACCGCGACGTCTCGAAGATGATCATCCAGGGCGTCTCCGGGGTCGGCGGCGATGTCATGGATATCGGCTCCGGCGGCGGGATGCGGTACTTCAACTCGGTGGGTCTGCTCGCCGATGTCACCGAGGATGCGAAGAAGCTGCACTTCGACCCCTCTTACACGTATCCGGCGATGGAGTCCGAGATCACCCTCGACGGCAAGCAGTACATGTTCCCCTGCAACGTGTACGTGCACCTGTACTGGGTAAACAAAGACACCTTCGAGAAGTACGACCAGCCCGTTCCGCCGCGACGATGGGATTTCGAGACCTTCGAGAAGATGGGCAAGGCGTTCGTCGACGCGGCCAACAAGCCCGGGGAGCGCCGGACGGTCTTCTATGCGAACGGGATGCCCACGGACACAATGCGCCGCAGCCTGGGACTGTCTACATTCAACGAGACCCTCACTGCGTGCACCCTCAATGACCCACGGAACGTCACGGTGCTGAAGACGCTGCACAAGTGGACCTACGACGATCACATTCTGCCGAGCGCTGCCGATCAGGCATCCTTCGCCACCGAATCCGGCTACGGCGGGGCCACGCTGCAGCTCTTCAACAACGGCAACTACGCCATGTTTCGGATGGGCCGCTACGCACTCATCCAGTTGCGGGAGTTCGGCGCGCTGAACCTCTCTGTCTCCGAGCCGCCCCACGGCGGCTTCCCCAACACATCGACGGGAACACGTGCCGGGGCCGTCTACATCGCGTCCAAGCACAAGGACCTCGCCAAGTACTTCCTGGCTTATCTGGCCGGCGAAGACTACAACATGCAGATCGTGCGTGACGCCGATGCACTACCTCCCAACCCCAAGTACACGGTGATTGACGAATTCCTGCGTCCGAAGGACTACCCGAATGAGTGGGGCTGCCACGAGGTCTTCTCAGAGGCGGCCGATGAGATCGCGATCGGTGGCGACTACAGCCCCTTCGTGGTGCCCAATACCGTCAGCCGGATCCATACCGAGGCTACCGAGGCGTTCATGTCCGACATCGCGACCGCCGAAGACGCCTCGAAGATAGCCGCCGACCAAATCGATGACGAGATCAAGCGATCCCTCGAGGAGAACCCGAAGCTCCGCCCCCTGTACGAGAAGCTGACAAAGAACCAGGAGAAGATCGATCAGTTGCGGGCCGACGGGCGCAAAGTGCCTCTCGAACTCATCGAGAACCCCTTCCACCGGCGCTATTACGTGTTCAAAGGTTGGGCTGAGTAGCGCATGGCGATGTCTCCCAGGCAACGTAGAGAACTCGTGAACGGGATCGCCTTCCTGACCCCGAACATTCTGGGATTCCTGGCCTTCACCATCATCCCGCTCATCTTCAGCCTGATCCTGGCCTTCACCAACTGGGACCTGCGCCTGCACAACATGTTCAAGGACGAGCCCCTGAAGTTCGCGAAGGGCGAGAACTTCGTCCGCCTCGTGGATGTTGAGGGCCTCAAGGCGCACGCGGCTTCACCGCAGGATGTCCCCCTCCCGAAGTTCTGGCGCTTCCTGGGGAACACGCTCTTCTTCATGATCGGCATTCCCTTCGCCATCGCCGCCAGCTTGATGTCCGCGATCCTGCTCAGCCAGGACCTCCGTGGCGGCAGCCGGAGAGTCTACCTGACGATCCTGGCCACAGCGGGACTGTTCGCCGGTGTCATGATGCTAGTGCTATCGGGGGCAGCCCAGACCGCCTTCGTGGTGATGCTCGGCGGCGTGTTCTGCCTCATCCTGCTCACGGGCATCCTCGGCGGAACCACCGTCTACCGCACGCTCTTCTACCTGCCCCACTTCACCAGCGGCGTCGCCACCTTCATCCTGTGGAAGAAGCTGTACAACCCTCATACCGGCCCGGTGAACAACCTGCTGAGCGCCCCGCTGGAGTCTCTCTCGGCCACGGTGAATGCGTTGCCTCCCGCGACCGTGCAGGCGGGGATGTGGGTCTCGTACGCGGTGATGGCCCTGTGCCTGTTTTCGGGGCTCAGGCGCATCAGGCTCATGTGGAAGGACGGCGAACTGGGCTGGGCCGCGGCGATCCTACCGACGATTCTGCTGATCCTCCCGGCCGTAGTGGTCCGCTCGTGGGCGCCGAACCGGCTCGCCGCCGATCTGGTGGGGCTGGTTGCGCTCGCCATGCTCGTCTGGTTCATCGGTCGGGTTATCCGGGGCCAGGA
>JALGSS010000596.1 GCA_029821745.1 Candidatus Zipacnadia bacterium | reverse complement strand
GGTGTCGCCTGTTTTATCCCTGCCGGTGGCCCCAAAGCGACAAATCCCCGTGCCGTGGCACGGTCTTTCCGTTGTCCACGCCGTGATCGGCCGTGTCCCGGTACACTTTCGGGATAAGAGCCCCATTAATCTGCCCTTCCCGGACATACCCATAAAGGGCCTTCTTGTTCAGATGGTAAAGGATGCAATAACCGAGAAGGATGAAAGCGAACAAGTCGAGGTCACCTGTGCCACGATGAACGAAGTGGAGCGGCGAGAGGTCAGAAGGAAGGCCGCGGAGAAATGGAAGTGCTGACGCACGCCTCGAATAGGGACCGTACGGGTTCCGAAAGGGAATTGGAACTGTATTTCGGTCCGCAGCACCTGGGGATGGTGGGCAATTTCGGCATCATCCTGGCGGTCGAGGGGGATACGGTGGTCCGGGCGCGCTCCAATCCCGGGTATCTCCACCGCGGCTTCGAGAAACTCATGGAGTACCGCACCTACATCCAGAATGTCCCGCTCGTGTGCCGCCTGAATGTGATGGACCCGGATCCCAAGGAGATGCTCTACGCCATGGCGGTGGAGGACCTGAGCGGGCTCGAGGTGCCCCCGAGGGCTCACTTCATCAGAAGCATGGTGCTGGAGATGTCACGGATCGCCTCTCATCTCTTCTGGCTGTGGGGGGTTGGCAACCTGCTTGGTTTCGACACGATCGGGCAGTGGGCGATGGGCGACCGGGACTACTTTCTCGACTGCTTCGAGATGCTCTGCGGCGGGCGGGTGTATCACACCTATATCTGGCCGGGCGGCGTGCGCCGCGATCTGCCGGACGGTTTCGAGGAGAAACTTCACTTCGCGCTCGAGAACCTGGAAAAGATGCTCCCGGACTACGACGACGTGTTCTTCAACAATCGCATTTTCGCCGACCGGACGCGCGGGATGGCGCGGATCTCGCGCGAGGAGGCCGTCTCGATGGGGCTCACCGGCACCAACCTCAGGGCCACCGGTGCCAGCGTCGACATCAGGAAAGACGAACCCTACGCCGCGTACCCTGACCTGGACTTCAATGTTCCGACGATGGAAGACGGCGACTCGTACTCACGCGCGATTGTCATCCGCATGGAAATCGAGGAGAGCATTGCGATCATCAGGCAGGCGCTGGAGAAGATGCCCGACGGGCCGGCCTGGAAGAAGACCCCCAACCCATTCAAATGGACGGTCCCACCCGGCGAAACCTACGTGAAGATCGAATCGGCGAGAGGCGAGGACGGCATGTACCTCGTCTCGGACGGCACCGACAAGCCGAGGCGGGCGTTCGTGCGGGGCCCCTCGTACCCGGCGGCCATCCTGATGCTCGAACGACTGCTCGAGGGGGCAAGCCTCTCCGACGTCGGCCACATCATGTTGAGCCTCAACATCGCTGCGCCGGAGGTCGACCGGTAACGCCCGAGAAGGGAACCAAGAGGACATGATCACCGAAAAGAAGAGCATCTTTCGCCCGTTCGGGGCACTCAAGTACCTGTTCCGAAAGCCGCATACCTTCTGCTTCCCCTTCGAGCAGAAGCCGACCGCAGCGAGGTACCGCGGCCTCCACCTCAACGATCGGGACGCCTGCACGGGCTGTGGGAACTGCGCCGACATCTGCCCCAACCAGGCGATCACGATGATCGAGCAGCCCGACGTCGAGCCCGAACCGGGAAAGAAGAACGAACTCCCGCAGGTGGACTACGGCCGCTGCTGTTTCTGTGGTCTCTGCGTGGACGTGTGCCCACCCGGAAGCCTCTCCCTGGCAAGGGACTTCATCCATATCGCTCCGAGCCCGGACAGTTTTCTCGCGTACGTGCCGGACACCGAGACGTCGGGCAATGAGTCCTTCGTACCCGAGTCGGAGTACTCGATCATGAAGGCGAGCCTGGCCCATCGGCTGGCCGGCAACCCGGGCTTCGTGTCCGAGATGGACTACTCGCTCGTTGAGTTTGAGCGCACACCGATGCCGCTGGTATCCTGCGACGAGAGGAAGGATTCATTCGTCGAGATCGTCAAGGGATTCTCGGCGGAGCAGGCCCACCGGGAAGCGGCGAGGTGTCTCGAATGCGGGCTGTGCGAGGACGCCTGCCCCGCTCACATGGCCATCTCCGACTACATTCGGGCCATCTGGGAGGGCGACAACGACAAGGCCGTCAGGGTCATCTATGAGCGGAATCCCCTGCCGGGCATCTGCGGACGGGTCTGTACGCATAAATGCGAGGAGGCCTGCGGCATCGGTCGGCGTGGTGAACCGGTCGCGGTACGTTGGCTGAAGCGCTTTGCCGCCGATGGTGCGCCCATTGACAGGCTGGAGTCGGCCCTGGGGACGGGACGTGTCCCAATCAGAGACAAGAACGTCGCCATCGTGGGCGCGGGCCCGGCCGGCCTGAGTTGCGCATACTACCTGGCCGTCGCCCGCTACCGCGCCACCATCTTCGAGGCCCTGCCGAAGCCCGGCGGCATCATGCGCTATGGGATCCCGGAGTATCGCCTGCCGTACCACGTCCTGGATAAGGACATCGGCACCATCGCGTCCGTCGGCGTCGAGATCCGGTGCAAGACCCGGGTCGGCGAGGACATCACCCTCGACGACCTGCACCGGGATTTCGACGCCGTCTTCATCGCTACGGGTTTTCACGTGGGACGAAGCACCAAGGTCGAGGGCGTGGATCACGAGCACGTCCTCCAGGCCATCGATCTCCTGCGTGACATCACCGAGGGCAAGGCGGTAACCGTTGGCAAGAAGATCATGGTGATCGGCGGCGGTGACGTCGCGATGGATGTGGCGCGCAGCATGGCGCGGCTCCAGATGGACAAGTACGGCAAGATTGATACGGCCGCCTGCTGCCTGGAATCCGAAGAGATCATGCCCGCCAGCAGGGAGGAAATCGACGAGGCCCGCGAGGAGGGCATCGCGATCTATCCCTCCAGAGGGCCGGACAGGATTGACATTGAGGGCGACCGGATTCAGGGACTGCACACCGTGGCGTGTACCTCCGTATTCGACGAAGAGGGCCGGTTCAACCCCACCTTCAACCGCGAAGACACGCGCTTCTTCGAAGCCGATATGGTCATCGAGGCCATCGGGCAGGCGCCCGATCTCTCCTACATCCCGCCGGAACTCGACGAGCGGCTTGAGAAGAGCGGCCGCCGCATCAAGGTCTCGGAGCAGTTTCAGAGCAGTGTCCCGTGGCTCTTTCTCGGCGGAGACCTGATCCAGGGCCCGGACATCATCCACGCCATCGCCAACGGCTACGAGGCCGCCAAGGGCATAGCGGCGTTCCTTGAGGGTACCTCATAGGAGGCGTGCCCCCGCCCGTTCTTGCTGCGCTGGGCGCCCTCCCCCGATCCCAACACCGAGCCCGACCTGTGCCTACCGACAACTCCGTCCGCGCTGGTATCATTAAACTGGCTCCTCTCCGAAAAGTGTACCGCTCCCGTCGCTTTGGCAGCGCGACCGGAACTCGTCTGGATTTATCGCTTCACGGCCAACGGCACGGTGGGTATGCTGCGGGCGCCGCCACGGAGGACAGGGCACTTTCGGGAGAAGAGCCACATGAGTGAGGGCCGAACAGTCCGGAATGTAGCGAAGGTGACCAGAGTCGACGTAAGTTCAATGATACCAGCACGCACGGAGTTCTCCGTAGGCACAGCCTCAATCACCTGGTCTTGTTCGGGCTGAACAGCCTGCGTCGCGCGATTCGCCAGTATCAGCGCTTCTTCAACGAGCATCGTCCGCACCAGGGCGTCCGGAACCGAGCCCCGACCGTCACCGACGGTCAACCAGCGGAGCCGGAGGGAGCCGGCGACTGCCCCATCGGTCCCGTGCACTGCGAACACTACCTCGGTGGCCTGCTGAAGTCGTACCGGCCAGCAGCGTAGCCGATACCTCACACCGCCAACCGTTGTCACACCGAACACGCAGTCCGGCCATCCTTCCCCGGTCCTTCTTTGTACCCGTGGCGTCACCAGCTCCACGCAATCTCCTTCCAGTGCCAAACAGGCCGGCAGCCATCGTCGCCCGTGTTGCCGTTGTCCACCTCCGCCTGAGTTCTCGGACCGTACGGGCGGCAGCAGAACCTTGAGATGTCGCGAGTTACGCGGTATGGTCACGGCAGCGCGTTCGTTCGAATGAGACGCAGAAGTCCGGCGGCCGGCGACGAATCGCTCGTGTCGGGTGGACCAAGGAGATGAGTGATGCTTGATGTCTGCCGTGCTCTCGTTCTGGTGTGTCTGCCGGCCGTGGCAGCGGCTACGCAGGACCTCGACGTTCCGCTGACCGTCCGCGATTCAGCGGGGGTGGCCCGCGCAGTTCAAGGTGCTGGAGCGCTGGCGCGAGTTCGGCGACGACGGCTCGATCAAGTGGCTGCTGGTGACGTTCCTGGCCGATTGCCCGGCGAAGGGCGCCGCGACGTACCACCTCCGGCCCGGCTCGAACCCAGCCCCGAAAACGCCCGCCAAGCCGACCGAGGGGCTCGGACCGCTCCGGCTCTCGCTCACCGACGCCGACGGCAAGACCTTCACCGGGGCGGACCTGAAGGACGTCAAGACCGAGGTCGTCGAAACCGGACCCGTCCGGGCCTGTGTCATGCTCGAAGCGCCGAGCGCCGCGCCGTTCGGATATATCGCCTGGGTGTACACCTATGCCGGCCTGGAGCGTGCCGACCTGATCGTCGTGCTGAAGAACACGCCGCGGACGACGTCGGGCCCGTTCTATTTCGACGACTTCTCTGTTGCCGTCGAGGCGGACGGCGAGGCCTACTCCCTCGGCGGCGGGCCGGGGGACACATACAGCGGCCGGACCGACGCGGGCGCCGTGTACCTGTACCAGGCAGGCGACGGGACGGAGAACTGGCAGAAACTCGGCCAGGAGTACCGCGACGCGATGATCCTCGGTTGGGGCGAGGCGAAGCAGACGATCCTGGCCAACCTGCCGCCGTTCCGCGGCTACCAGGTAAAGACCGGCGGCGAGAAGGCGGGGGAAGGCGACTCCGCGCTCGGCTGGGTGGCGCTCGGTAACGGCAAGCGGACCACCGTCCTCGCCACCCGCTGGTTCCTCCAGAATTATCCGTCGGCCGTCGAGGTCCAGCCGGGCAAGGTCATCTCGCGGCCGTTCCCGAAATACTGGGACCAGTACGGCGGGCTGCACTGGCTCGACGATATGCAGCGGAAACGGTTCGACATCTCGATGCAGATCGTCGACGGCGCGTTCACTGGCGCGACGGGCGACAGGATCGCTCTGGCGTGGAACCGCCCGCTCGTCGCGCACTGCGGATACGACTGGTACGGGAAGACCGGGGCCGTTGGGAACCCGAACAAACCGGGCGGCAAGCCGGACTACAAGGCGGGCGTGTTCCCGGTCCGCTTCACCCCCGGCAACAGTTGGCGCTCGTTTGGCGGCGACGTGACCGACAGCATCAAGCGCCGCTACCACTCGACGAGAATGCGCGGCTTCCTCGACAGCGCGGACCCGTGGGGCGCGTATCGCCTGCTCGCGGACATGGAGCACTCCTGCGGGATGAACTGCTTCCACGTCGACGATTACCAGTACCCCCGCGACAAGGACATGCTGAACTACGGCCAGTATTGCGGCACGTTTCGCAGCGCGGGGAAATACCATCCGGGCACCGCGCACCACGGTTTCTTCCCGTGGAACGTGCCGCACTTCCAGGTGTGGGAGGTCTTTCACGGCTGGCGGCTCTTTGGCGACCCGCTCGCGAAGCGGACCATCGACGAGTTCGCCCAGTACCTGCGCGGCTACGTCGCCTGGCGCCAGGAACACCCCGGCCATCTCGTCGCCGGCACCCGCGCCGACGGGCACCCATTCACCAACCTCGTCGAGGGTTACCGCGTGCTCGGCCGGGAGGACCTGCTCGAATCCATGCACGACATGGCCGAAGTCTCCTGGAAGCAGATCAACAAGCAGCGCGGCAACTATGGCGTGATGGCCTCGTGGGAAGGCGGCAAGGATCGCTGCGAGAAACCGTTCATGATGGCGCAGGTGATGGAAGGTCTCCGTGAATACTGGGATATCACTCACTCCGAGCGAACCGCCGACCAGATCTACGGCATGGCTGATTTCATCCTCACCGAGTCAGCCATCGGCCAGTGGGGGTACAAGTACGTCGTAATGATCGACCCGGAGGCGAACAAGAAGCACCTCGCCGACTCGCTGGCCCAAGCGGAGAAAGACGGCAAGCACCTGAGTTACGGCAACCTGGCCTGGGCGATGGCGTGGACCACCCCGGTCGACACCGCACGGATCCAGGTCAAGTATGCCGGGAAGCCGATGGTCGAGCGGGCGTGGCCGGACAAGGTCGAGACCCACGACAACTGGTGGTCGGCGACCCACGTGGCCAACGAACCGGAGCCGAAACCGGGTGCCCAGACCATGGTCGTCGAGGGTGTCCCGGCCGGCAGGCGCGTCTTCGCGATCCGCGGCTTCGACGCCGCGAGCAATCGGAGCGGCCTGTCCAACATGGTCGCCGTCGACGTGAAGTGAGGACGAGCGGGAAGACGCGCACTTCGCTTCAACCCAATGCCTCCCGGCACGTGCAGGCGTTTCACAGTTCGGCCTCGGGACGTTCCTGTCAGTCCGCGGCCTTGCGCTTGTATCGATAGGCCCAGGTCTGGCTTTTGCGGAAATCGTTGCCGCCGTTGATGATGACGGCGTTCTGGTCAAGGTCGTAGCACGGTTTCAGGTTGTGGCTACCGAAAACTCCGTCGTTGCTGATATCATTGGCTCTTCTCCCGAAAGTGAACCGGGACTTGGCTGGTGAGGAGACGACGAACACGAAGACCGTGCCACGGCACGGGGATGTGCCGCGTTTTGGCCAACGGCAGCCACGAAA
>JALGSS010000595.1 GCA_029821745.1 Candidatus Zipacnadia bacterium | reverse complement strand
CGGCCGCGGAGGGCACGGATAGGTATCGCGACCTCCGCCGACCATCCCTCGGGACAAGTCGATGCCGCCCCCTGCCAGTCGATTTCCCAGTCTGCGTTCTCCGCCTTGGCCTGGTCCTCGGCCCGTCGGCGAGCGGGGTCCTTGTGCTGGAACTTGAGGATGCTCTCGCGCCGGGTCCCGACGGCATTCATCATGAAGTGCGCGTAGGTCCTGGGGTCATTGTCCGGGTCAAGGAAGATCTCGATGGAGTCGTCGGTCCAGACTTCCCCGTCATGCTCCGTGACAGCCGCCCGGATCTCGTCCATCTGGTCCTCATGGCAACGGAACGCGACGTAGAGATTGGCCCGGTCACGGGCCACCCAGACCTCGGTCTTGTAGGCGTTGGGCGTGCCGTCTGGAGCGACGAGGTCCGTCAGGCGGCGCGCGTTTTCCCAGATGCCCGGTTCGAGCGCGCCGTCGATGCTCGGCGCTCTCGGGAGTGAAGGCACTGATGCGATGGGCAGCGAGGCCTCCTGGGGGCGTTTGAGCTCCGGTTGCGGGGTGGCGGTGACGGGTATCTGGTCTGAGACGGGTGTCCTGGACGACGGCTTTTTCGGGCTCCGCTCGATCCCCAATGCGCGCGCGGAATCGAGAAGCAAGCTGCAGATACGCCAGCGCAAGACCTGGGCCTGGGCGTTCGTGAGGCGCTCTGATCCCAGCCAGGGGACCTCGTTCAGGACCTCCTCCAGACCGGCTTCAGCGCGGTTGAGCATCGCCCGGGCCTCGGGAGTCTGCTTCCCGGCCAATTCCTCAATGGCTCCCCGCAGCAGATCAACGTAGCGCGCGTCGTCGACGCCTTCGCGGATGCCCTCCCACTGGAGCGTGGGGACATGGGGGGGGCCTCCTCCGAACTGCGGGTAAGTAATGCACGCGTCCTTCTGCTCGCGGGCAGCCTGCCCGTCGAAATCATCGTACGCGCTGTCCTTGGGCCGCTGGAACGTCCAGGCCCACGCGCCGTCAGCGCCGGACTTCTCGAGCAGGAATCCTCCCAGGTGGCGGTTGACCGCTACGCTGCCCTCCTGCCCGGTGTAACATCCGGTGCCGTACCACCAGTAAGTGTCTCCCGCGGCCTCGCATTCCGCCCGTCGTGCCGCAGCCTGCTCCGCCGACCGTGTGCAGAAGCCGATGCTGTAGCAGCGGACATCGAGGAACGGGTCCAGGACTTCATTGGCGAAGGTGATATCGGCGGTCGTGTACGTGCGGAAGCCCGCGTCATGCAGGATCTTGAGGGTCGCGTGGGCCTCTGCCTGCGCCGCAGCGTGGCCGCCGGGCTCATCCACTGTGTGGTAGACGAATTCCGGCCAGTTCTTCTTCTGCCGCAGATCCTCGACTGAGCGGACGATCTGGACAGCGAGGTCGGCGAACTCGGGGCCGTAGTCGTCGGGTTCTTGACCCAGAAGCCTGTGGACGAGGCCCGTTAGGCCCTGGAAGCTGGCGACGACGGGCCCCCGCAGGCCTACCCTCACGTAGAGATCCATGTAGCGCTCGAACTCGCGCAAGTCAACCTGCAGCTTCCCCTCTTCGAGAGAGAACTTGCCGTGGGACAGTGGGTACATGAGCGAGCTGGTGATGCCGTGACTGCGCCAGTCCGCCAATTCTTCGAGAATCTGCTCGTCCGTATACTTGTGCCTCCGCCAGCGGGATGTATCGGGCCACAGGCCCCAGACCTTGTTCTTGACGGGTCGGAAGACGAAGGGCACGACCCTGAGCTTGATGGGGATGACAACGACCTCGTTGCCTTCCGCGACCCGTATGTATCCCTCGTACAGGCCAGGAATGGTGTCGCCGGGGACGCGGACGGTCAGCCAGTATTGCTGGAACGTGCCGGCGGGGATGTCGACTTCGTTGCGCGTCTCGAGAAGCTCGGGGATCACGTGATACTGGCGGCTGTTCCAGGATGTGCGCTGCTTCCACAGGCGGACGGTGCGGACGTCCAGGTACCAGCGCTTGATGGCGGCGCCTCGGGGACCGTAGAGGGCTCCTGGGTGCGCAGTCACTTTCTTGAGGTCGCGAGCGGCGTACACCCCGAAGGTGACGGGCTCGTGCTCGCCCGGGGCCGCGAATGCCAGCAACTGGCCGCCTATTTCGCTACGGGTGGGATACGCGAGGGGGCCGATCCCATCCTGGCTTCCCGGCACGAAGGTGACCCAGCCACGCTTCGCTTCCTCCTCGGTCAACTCCGGGACAGGCCGTTGAACGCCCCACGGGACGCGAGTGTAGGTCACTCCGTCGCGCTCGAAGGCCTCCTGCGGCCAGGCATGGTGGGTCAGTGCGGACGCGATGGCTGCGACGATGATGACCTTGGTATGGCGAAGCATGACTGGCCTCCATGTCCGGATGGTACGGTGTATTTCCGCGCCTGTCGGCATAGTCCTGCCACCGGGGCTGCGGGAGGGATCAGGGACCGGGGCGCGGAAAAAGGGCACTGCGAAGCAGCGCTAGCCGGCTGTAAGCGTGCGACGAATGCACCGCGGCTACCTGTCATGGCCAGGAGGAGAGCATCATGACACATGGGCGAGGCATCGCGATTGCGTGGCTGTTGATCTGCGCGGGGCTTGCTGTTGGGCTGCCGGTAGTGGCTGCGGTTGAGGACGGGGACATGGAGCAGGCCGAACGCGGGCCCTGGAACCTGTACGGCACGCCGGTGAACGTAGAGAAAAGCCCCCTCGCCCGCGGCGGAGTGCAGTCCCTCAAGGTCGTGACGGACAACCTGGAGACTATGGGCGGGAACTATGAAGGCACCTCGCGCTCCCTTGGCACTCACGAAGCCGGGGATGTACTGCGGGTGTCTTTCTGGTACTGGGTGACGGGGAGCAAGAGCATTGTTGTCGGGATCGGCCCCACCTACTTCATGGGGCGCTGGGTGCTGTCCGGCACCGACTGGACCCGGGCAGACCTGTCCCTTCGCTGTCCGAAGACGGGACCGTATAACATCTGGATCAGCCAGGGCGGCAGTGCGACTGAGTTCTACATTGATGATTTCGACGTGGTTGTGGAGAAGCGCCCCGAGCTCGGCACTGCGCCGGCGGGGAAGCGCACGAGCCTGACCGGTGGGCCATTACGCCTCACCCTCTGCAAAGAGACCGGGGCGCTGGCCGGCATCGAGAACCTCGCGACAGGCGAGGCAGTGGCGCCGGTGGGAGAGAGGCAGCCGCTGGTCGGCCTGGAGTTGCTGTCTGAAGATGGGATGGGGTACGACAAACTAGGCTTTGAGGCCCTGCGCCTGGCGTCTCTGGACAAGATTGCTGAGGACACGGCCGAACTGGTGTTCCGGGGGGACACTGTGGCGATCGAGGTCGGTGCATGGTGTGTGTCCTGCCGATGACCCGGAGACGCTGACCCTGGTCGACCCATTCCTCTGCGGGCAGATCGTCAAGAACGCAATCCACTCCGACGGGTGCCGAACGGTGTATCCCGGGCGCGGCGTGATGGGGTGGATGGACCTGTCAGGTGAGAAGAGCGGCGTATACCTAGCAACCCACGACAAGATGAGCATCGGGACCCGGCTGACCGCGCTGCCTGCGCCGGGCCCGACTTTCGACATGACGGTCGCGAAGGAATGCGTCGTGATGCCCGGGGAGACCTGGCAGAGCCCCGACGCGGTGCTTGCGGTCCATGAGGGCGACTGGCACGCGTCGGCGGACAGATACCGGACGTGGGCGCGAAGCTGGATGCAGCCCCCGGACGTGCCCCGGTGGCTTCATGATGCCCACGGATGGGTG
>JALGSS010000594.1 GCA_029821745.1 Candidatus Zipacnadia bacterium | reverse complement strand
ATCGATGCGGTATACCTGCCCGCCCTGGGCCGGGCCTGCGAGCGCTTCCCAGGCACCAACTTCGTCGTGGATCATCTGGCGCGCATCGGCGTCGGAGGAGTGATTCGCGAGGAGGATGTCAGCAACCTGTGCGAACTGGCGCGCTGCCCCAACGCCCTGGTGAAGGTCTCAGCGTTCTACGCCCTCGGTTCGACGCAGCCGCCCCACGATGACCTCATCCCGCTCATCCGACGGGTGCACGAGTCGTTCGGCGCCGAGCGGCTGATGTGGGCCACGGACTGCCCCTACCAGGTGGAGCGGGGGACTTACTCGGCCGGCATCTCCCTGGTTCGCGACCGGCTCGACTTCCTGAGCGACGCCGACCGCCAGGCCATCCTGGGGGGCACCGCTGCCCGCGTGTTCTTCGCCGACTGAGGCCCGTCGGAGGCTAACGCGCCGGCGGCTTCCCGGCCATGGATCCCTGCACGAGCTGGAGCACGTGCCTGCCCGAGAACGGTTTCGGCAGACACTTGATCGAGTGCCGCTTGAGGAAGCACTCGGTTCGCGGGTTCCCGGCGTCACCCGTGGCGAACACTACCTTCGCGGCCAGCGAGGGATTCTCCGCCGCGAGGTTCTCGTAGAACTCCTCCCCACTCATCCCAGGCATATTCAGGTCGCACAGTATGAGGTCATACTCCTCGCGCCGGGCCAGGCTGAGGCCCGTCTCGCCGTCTGCAGCGGCGTCCACACGGTGCCCTTCGGCGGAAATCGACTCCTGCAGGACCATCCGAACCGGCTCCTGATCATCGATGATCAGCACCCGTGCGCCATCCCGTTGTTCCACCGCGCACTGTGCATCTGCATGGCGCGGCGACGAACGGTCCCCGAACTGCGCGGCACGCGTCACACCGGGCAGCGCAATGGCCACCGAAGCCCCACCCTCCGGGAGGTTCTCCGCCGTGATCTGCCCGCCGTAGCGTTCGACGATCCCCTTGCAGATGTTCAACCCCAAGCCGGTTCCCATTCCCTGCGATTTCGTCGTGATGAAGGGCTCGAAAATGCGATCAAGCAGTGCTTCGGCGATGCCGGGGCCGTTGTCGGTCACCGTGATCGTCGCCTGTGATCCGGCGGCCCCCGTGCGCACCCAGATCTCGCCTCCGCCCTGTGTCATCAGCGAGTGCTGCGCGTTGGTCAGCAAGTTGATGAGAATCTGCTGCAGTTCGTTCGGATCCGCGTTCACTTCCGCGGCGTCCGCCGCGAACTGAGTCACGACCTGGATATTGTCCACTTCCAGTTGGTGGCGGATCAACTCGAGAGTCTGGGTGACGACATCCGCGAGTTGGATCGGTTCGCGCGGGGGCTCGTCCCCTCGGACGAGGGTCAGAGAATTCGCGATGATCCGCTGCGCCCGGCGCGTCTGCGACACGAGGTTCCCGAGATGCCGGCGGTCCGCGTCCGTGGTCACGCACGCCTCCAGCAGCTCGGCGGACCCGAGGATGGCTGTCAATGGGTTGTTCAGTTCGTGCGCGACACCCGCCACAGCCTGCCCGGTGGCACACAAACGCTCGGATCGCTCCAGCTTCTCCTGCATGCGCACGTGGTCCGTCACGTTCTGCCCCAGTGCGAAAACTGACACACCGGGCCTGAAGCCATCGGGCAGCCTCGCGACCGTCCAGCGGATGACTGCGGAATCGCGTCCTCCTAGACTAAGGCGCGTGTGGATGGTCAGTGGCGTCGGCGATGCCATGGCCTGGCGCACGAGCGTGCCCACGTCCACCTCTACGCCCAACGTTGCGAAGAACTCCGAGCAGTACATCCCGACGAATCTGTCGACCGCCACGCCCGTACTCTCCAGGCATGCCAGGTTCAGCACCACGATCCTGGAATCCGCGTCCATCCCGATGAGCATCCCCGGCAGCAGGTCGATGACCTTCTCGAGCCCTTCAGCCTGCCGGCGAACTTGCGTTGCGAGCCGACGGCGACTTTCAGCTACGGCCACGACGTTCGTCAGGCTTGCGAGGAACGCCCGGTTCGCCTTGCCAAGCAGCGAGACAGACGGGCCGATGAACACGAGACAGCCGCACTCTGAATCCTCCACCACCACAGGCACGGCCAGCACGTGAGCCGAGTGTTCACTCGACGGTCCTCCGAGGTCGGACGCGGGCAGCGTTCCGGTCGAAGGAGTCCCGAGAGCCAGCGCATCCCGGACGGCCCGGCAGGTCCACAGAGATTCCACGGTGACAGCCTTCTCGCCGCCTGACACGATCTCGCCGTCCGGCCCCAGCCACGCACACCGGTCGGCCCCGCACAGGCAAGCCGCGCGGGCGATGTCATCGATGAGAGACTCCGGCGAAGCTCCGGCGGCGGTGGCGCTCAGCAACCGGTTGAGCTCGGTCAGCCGCTCTGGCTTCGGAGCCCCCAGCCAGGAGAGCAGGGAGGACGCGCGCGGCTTCCGGCGCGCCATCTCCGCGGCGGCCGCCAGTATGAGGCACGCTGAGATCGAGATAAGGACGATCGGGAAAGAGCCCATACTGCACCCGCAAGCCGGCATTCGTTGCATCCAGGGAAGTGGGTCGGTCAATCGCCGGCAGTTGATAGATTGTCAGTAGAAAGGGCGCGACACTCGCCCTGCTGCCCCCATCGTGACGAGAGCCTGCGATGGAGCCTCCACCCCGAGCTCCCACAGCGATGTGTCTTGATACACATAATCGCCCTAGTCATTCACGGCAGTTACACCCGCGAGCTTGAATCGCACTCCGGCCCATCAGACCTGTGGCACACCGCCTGCGGTCCTGCGGGAGGTGTGCGGGAGCACTCGGGGGAAGAAAGCAGCGATGTCGCGACAGCCCCCGCGACTCACGCGTGCTGCAATACGCCCGGCAACATCCCCGCACAATTTGGTGATCGATCATGCCGCCGACCCCGACCAAGGACATCACGCTGATCCGCGAACTCGCGCGACAGTGCGTCGAGATCGCGTCAAGCGAGGAGTATGAGGTCCGGCGGCGGCGCTGGCGGGACGTCAATGAGCTGCGGAGGCCTGACCGGGCTCCCGTCTGGTGCCGGCCATCCCGGGTCTGGAGCGACCTGATCCCCCAGGAATCACTCGAATGCACCGACCCCACATGCCGCAGCCTTGAGTACGGCTTCCGCCAGGACTTGTACAAGGACTCGGTCGGTGACGACCATATCTTCGAGCCCTGGCACGGGGTGTCGGCGGCCTGGGAGTGTGACAGCGAGAATACGTGGGGCATCCGCATTCCTCCGCAAGTCGCCTCCACCTCGCAGGGCGGCTTCCGGTATGATCCCCCGATCAAGAACGAGGCCGACTACGACAAGGTGACCGTGCCCCGGTTCACTCTCAACCGGCAGCGTAGCGAGGACGCCGTGACGCGCATGCAGGAGCTTCTCGGCGATGCGATGCCGGTGCGCCTGGTCTGCAGGCCGCCTCTGGGGCCGACCCTGGGCACGATGCTCTACTACCTACGCGGGATGGCGAAGATGACCGAGGACATGGCGTTCTGCCCGGAGCGCGTGCACCGAGTCATGGCGAAGCTAACTGAAGGGGTTCTCGGCGC
>JALGSS010000593.1 GCA_029821745.1 Candidatus Zipacnadia bacterium | reverse complement strand
AGATCTACGAGGCGGGCGTCGACGGTGTCTACATCTACCAGGCCGACGCGCGGGTGCTCGGAAGGCCGGAAGATCGCCGCGCGATGGGCATCCTCGCCGACAGCGCCGCCGTGCGCCAGTGGTGCGAGCATGATGCCGCCATGCGCCTGCAGTGCACCAAGGGCATCTACATCACCCCGTACCACCAGGAGCCGGGATACCACGGGTGGGAACGCTTGCGGATTTGGGTCGAGGGCGTCGAGAACCGGCGCGTCGATATCTACCTGGACGGCAAGCTGATCACGGAGTGCGACGGGCCACCATATCTCGTCGGCACCGAGGGAAATGCATCCGACGGGATCATCCCGCGCGGCACTCATGAGCTGACCATCCGCGCTCAGGACGGGGATGAGTGGCTGGAGCAGACCTTCACGATCGTGGGAGGATAGGGGCGCCCCAAGCCTAACGGATGCAGAAGAGGTGCTTCTCGCCGCGGATGTAGAGGCGTCCGTCCACACATGCGGGGGAGCATGTTGAGGGTTCGCCCAACTCGCAGCGCCCGATCTCCCTGAATTGCCTGTCGGCCGGCAGCGGCAGCAGAGCTTACCCTTCCACTTATTACAACCGATCGGGACAGCCGCCAGGGCGTCCGTCGCTAACAGGAGTTGAGACTTGATGGATCGATCAGCCCGACTGCGCGTGCCGGGCCTGACATGGCTCGTGAGCCTTGCCGTCGTCGTGGTCCTCTCACTATGCGCTCTCGCCGTAGCGGACACCATCACGACCGCCGACGGGCTGTCCGCGGAAGCTACACAGGTTTCCCTGCGGGATATCCGAATCGCCGGTGAGGACCTCGCGGGCGTCTCCGTGGAGGCCGTCCTCGTGGATCCGACCACCAAAGAGCCCGCGTCGGGCAGGTTCACGGTGACTGGATCGTGGTCCGCCCAGGGCAACTGTCTGCGCCTCGAGGGCGCAGTTCAGGCCTCCGGCGAGGAGGACTGCGTCGCGGACCTCATCATCCGGGTCCGGGGCACGAAGCTCGCGCTGAGCACGATGGCGGAGGACCCGCTCCTGCAGCCTCGGACCTTGCTCTCGAAGCTCCCGCTGGTGAGTCTGAGGACCGGCGACGATGACCGCCTCGCCCTCGCGGTGCCCCCAGACCGCCTGGCGATCTTCGAGTTCAGGCGGCCCGACGAGGGCGTGGAGTTGCGCTACCCCTTCGGGTTCACCATGGACGCCAAGCCCGAACTGCGGATGCGCGCGCCCTTCGCGTGCGTGCTCTACAGGACGGACCCGGCGTGGCACTTCCGGTCTGCTCTCGCGAGTTACTACGCCCTGTTCCCCGAGCCCTTTGAGCCCTTCATCCGCGAGCAGGGCGGCTGGTTCTTCGCGGCCCCGACCAAAGACCTGCCCAACCCACAGCATTTCTACTACCACGAGGGCGGGCCGGGCGGCTGGGAGATGGATGACGAGCGCGGCCTGGGCACCTACCCGTACCGAGAATCCTCCTCCTACACGATAGGCCTGGCGGGCAACGAACTCCCGCAGAGCTATGAGGAGATCATGGAGCGGTTCGATGCCCTCGCGGACCAGGTGCAGCCGACCGGCTGGGGCGCCATGCACTCCTTCGTCCTGGACAACGAGGTCAAGCACTCCGGCAAGCAATCGATCCTCGCTGATGCCGGGGACGCCGGGAACTGGGCGGGAGTGAGGCGAACGATCACGCTGGACCCGCCGGTGGAGGGGCCAATCGTGGTCTCCGGCTTCAGTCGCGCCGAAGGGGTCACAGGTGAACCGGACAACAACTACGCGGTGTATATCGACGTCGTGTATGCCAGCGGCAACTACCTGTTCGGCCAATGCGCCAACTTCAGCACGGGCACTCACGACTGGGAGGAGGCCCGCCACATAATCGAGCCGGCCGAGCCCGTGGTGGAGATGCGTACGTACTGCTTGCTCCGCACCCACAAGGGCAAGGCGTGGTTCGACGACGTGCACGTGGGCCCCGTAGATGAGCCCGACGTTAACTGGTTCGAGAACCCCGGCTTTGAGGAGACCGGGAGACGGGCAGACCTACAGTTCGTCCGCGATAACGTCTGCATCAACAGCAAGGGCGAGAACGTGGTGCGTTCGACCGACAATCTCAGCGCAGACGTTGGCCCGTCCGTGCCCCTGAACCTGCTGCGCTTCACGCTGAACGTAGACCCCGATATCCCCAGCACCGAGGAGAAGCCTTCGGTCGCAGCGGGCCAGTTCGAGGCGTACGACACGATCTTCCGCGACTTGCCCAGCGTGGACGGCTGCTACATCGATTCGGTCTCAGCGTGGGTTTCCGGCGTGCTCAACTGCCGCCGCGACCAGTGGCCGTACCATGACACCGCCTTCACGTACGACTCGGGCAATCTGAAAGTGGCCGCCCACGGGCGCTTCGCGATGTTCGACTTCCTCGGCACGCTGCAGGAGCGATACCATCCCCTCGGCAAGCCGATCTTCACCAACATCCACGTGGACCGGAACTCCTTCCCGCTGTACCTTGTGTCTGACGTCCCGGGGATCGAGAGCAGCCAGTACCGCAACGAAGACTCCATGTTCTTCTACCGGGCCTGCTCATACCAGAAGCCCCTCATGCTGCTCAATTTCATGAACCTGCACGACCTGGACAAGCGGGAGTTCGCGGAGCTGTACCATCTGAACGCGGCCCAGTGGGGCGAGTTCCCGTCAACCGGGCGGTTCGTCCAGCGGGCCTACGACGAGTATGGCGACGTCACCCACGCCTACATGCCCGCCATCAAGGATCTCGGCAGAGCGGGATGGGAGCCCATTCCCCTCGCGAGTGGTGTTCGGGTGGAGCGCTTCGCCGGCGAGACTGCCGCGTACTTCACCGTTCGCGCGCCGCAGTCGCCCGCGTCGGAGTCCCTGGAGGTGCAGGCCGCTGCTCTCGCGGACTTGGGTGAGAATCTCGTCGCCATGGACGCCGTGTCCCTTGCTGAGCTGCCCATGACGCGACAGGACGGCGGCTGCGAGATCTCCTTCACTCATGGGGACGGCGAGCTGCACATCGTCCGGATCAGCTCCCGCTCTGACGCGGCGAAGTGGCTGCTTCAGCGGGCGCGCCGCCATGTCGTGAACGCTTCCCGCGTCCAGGGCAAGGCCAGCGAGACGCCCGAACTGCTCGCGGCGATTGGTGCCCTGACTGAGGCGACTGATTCCGGCTCTGGCGACTTGGCTGCCTGCCGGAATGCCTTGATCGCCGCCGAGACGAGCGTCGACAGCAACCTGGATGACCTGTTTGCACTGAGCCGCCGGCGGGAGGTGCGCCAGTCGCGGACCGCTCTGAATGCTCTCGCGGCCCTCCAGGCGGGCGCGCGGATTGAGATTCTCGGCGAGCGAACGGGCTATCCCGGTCAGACCATGCAGTTCGAGGCCCGTGGTCCCGAGGGAGCGCGTCTCGTGCGGTTCGAGATCCGGCCCGGCCGTCAGATCGTGCCGCCGCTGGAAGCCCCGGAGCGCTCCGAGGCCGAATGTGCACCCCGTCTTGCGGTGCAACCTGCCGCTCCCGGCACGTCTCATGTCATCGCCTGG
>JALGSS010000592.1 GCA_029821745.1 Candidatus Zipacnadia bacterium | reverse complement strand
CCCGCCGATCTTCTGCGATGACCTCCGGCACACCGTGCGATGGGAGTATGAGGGCGGCGACGTGCGCGCTCTGGCCGGGAAGCCGGTGCGCCTGCGGTTCGCGCTCAAGGACGCCGACCTGTATGCCTTCCAGTTCGTCCCCTATGAGCCCGAGCCCGAACGGCCCAATACGATGAGTCTCGGCGCCTTGCCCCGCAAGAACCGGGATCGTGAGCCCTTCATCGCCATAGAGGACGACTTCGCGGACGTTCCGGCCGCATAGAGGACGACTTCGCGGACGTTCCGGCCGCCACGAGCCCGTCCGCCGAAGACCTCAATCCGCGCGTCGCTGAGGGCGCGAGCGGGTGGCATATCAGCCAGGGGGAACCGGACCGCGTGCAGGTGCTAGATGACGACCCGCCCGGGAGCGGCAATGCGGGTCAGACTCACCACCTCAAAGCCGAGCGCCGGCAGGAGAGCTACCATGAGGGAGGGTCGGCGTGGGTGCTGCTGAGTCCCCAGGATGCCGCTGATACGACGCGCGGCAAAATGGAAGTGACCGCGAGGATCTGGGTGCCCTCGACGAACCGGGACCGCGTGGACATCGACGCCTACGACGAGCCGCCGAGCGTGTTCATGCGGCGGGCCTTCCACGTGCGCTTTCATCCGAACGGTGATGTCAGCTACTACAAGGATCAGGAGAATGTGATCCCCGAGCTCAAGATCGAACTGGATGCCTGGCAAGACGTGTTCATCCGCGCCGACCTCGCCGTCGCGACCTTCGATCTGACGGTGGGTCTTCCCGTGAGGCTCGCGCCCGACGTGGACTGACTGGCGTGCGCTACCGTGCGAGCAGACGGGCTGCGTTGCCCCGGAAGTAGTCCTCAATCTGGCTGTCGGTGAGTCGGGCGAGCTGGACCGCCGCCTTCACCGCGCGCAGGTTCTCGATGCCCACCAGGGGCAGGCGGAAATCCGGCGCGTACACGGGCGCCGGCGGGGCATTGTCTTCATCCAGCCACAGGAACGTGTCGCCGACGCCGAAGTTGGTCCCCCTCATGTGCGACACGTAGAAGTCGGACCCGTACAGCATCCGCTCGGGGCCGATTATGTCCAGCACCGCGCTCACGGCGAGGGAGTTGCAGACGGATGATGTATCCACCCACAGGTTGCTGAGTCCCGACAAGGCGGGCAACCCCTCCAGCACGTGATGAGGATTGAACCCCCGGGCGCAGTGGTCGAGGATGATCTGGGCGTTCGGGTACGCTTCGCAGTAGCGCCGAATCCAGTGCTGATTGGACGCGTCGGCGATGCCCCGGCTGCGGACGAGATGCAGCGTGATGGTCCAGCCATCAGCGTTCGCCGCCTCCATGAGAGACGCGGGCAGGTAGTCCGGTATCTCGGCGTCCCACGTGCGTTCGCCGGGCGCGTAGAAGGAGAACGGTTTCAGGCCGCTGAAGCCGAGGGCAGCCGCCTGCTCCCGCACCCAATCGGGGTCGTCGGTCGGCCGCACGAGGAACTGCGCGCGACCGTTGGGCTCCCCCGCGACCTGCGCCGCGACCCACGAGTTGGCGGCGAAAGTGTCCTCGCCGGATTCCGTCGGGAATGGGTACGCGAAGTACAGGGCCTCGAGATCGCGCCCCGGCAGAATCCACTCCATGTGCTCCCGGTAGGCCTTGGCGCCCACTTCAGCGGGCCCGGCGGTCACGTGGGGCGGCTCATCAGCCCACCAATGCGCCTGATACAGATGCGCGTGGATGTCGATAACCTTGTCGGGAACGAAAGCGTCGAGTTCCCGGGCGAAAGTCTCCCGGTCCTGCTCCTGTAGCTCCCACGTGATGCTCAGCGCAGACGCCTCCCTCTCTCCGCTCTGCCGCGGCAACCCATCATTCCGCACACGTTGGCGGCCTCGACCAATACTCTTCTTCGGACTGTCTCGAAGCGCCTTCTGGGCAGCTCGGCCCGCCACGCGAAAGGAACACACGCGGTCTATCTCGAACAACTCCGTGCGCGCTGATATCGCCGGGGCGAGGCGCGCTCTGATTGGGCAATCCCGGTGCTCACGCGACCGATTCGGCCGACAGGGGGCCTTCTCATGAGACGCTTGTTTGCATTTCTCGTTGTGCTCTGCACGCTGCTTCTGGTGACCGCGACGTTTGCTCAGCAAGCGGCGGACGACGTGATCCGCAAGCTGGGGGAGATGGGCAGTGCCGATGGCGGGACATGGAAGTTCCAGCACCCGGCCGCCGCGGGCGGCGAGGCCGTGGAACTGGACGACAGCGAGTGGCCCGGCGTGCGGCCCGAGCACAAGTGGGATTTCCCGGACACCGAGGCGTGGTACCGGCAGCGGATCGTGATCCCCGAGATGGTGGCCGGGGTGCCTGTCTCCCGGTCTGCTCTCACGCTCACCTGCGCGGTGGATGACGATATGGAAGTGTTCGTGAACGGGACCTCCCGTGGGGAATTCCACTGGGACGAAGGCAAGGTGGTCCTCACCGACAACGCGCAACCCGGGGAAGAAATCGTCGTCGCGATCCGGGCCATCAATGGTCCGGGAAATGGGCGGCTGATGAGCGCCTCCCTGAACTGGGGCGTGTTCGACGGCTTCCGCGAGAAGGCCGCCGAGTTTCGTTCGCGTCTGCTGTTCTGCAAGCAGCTTCTGGGCTCGAAGCGAATCGCCGACGAAGGCGAGGGCTACGTGACGGCCCTGGATGAGGCCGTGGGGGAGATCGATTTCGCGGCCATCGGTAAGGGAGACCAAGAGGGTTTCCAGGCGTCGCTGGACGCGAGCCTGGCGGGCCTGGCGCCGTTCTCGAAGCTCGCGAAGCAGTACACGATTTATCTCGTCGGCCACGCGCACATCGACATGAACTGGCTGTGGCTGTGGCCGGAGACGAAGCATGTTTGCCGGATAACTTGGGATCAGGCGCTCAAGTTCATGGATGAGTTCCCTGAGTTCCGGTTCACCCAGAGTCAGCCGGGCGCATACATCGCGATCGAGGAGGAGTCGCCGGAACTGTTCGCGCGGATGCAGGCGGCGGTCGCGCGGGGGCAATGGGAGCCGGCCGGCGCAAGCTGGGTTGAGGGCGACACGAACATGGCGTCCGGGGAGGCGCTGGCCCGGCAATGTCTGCTGACAGATCGGTACTACATGGACAAGTTCGGCAAGCGCTCGCGTGTGGCGTGGCTTCCTGACAACTTCGGCCACGCTTGGACGGTGCCGAGCATCTTCGCCGACGCCGGGTACAAGTACTTCTACTTCTGCAGGGCCGGCAAGGGCATCCCGACCTTCTGGTGGACGGGTCCCGACGGGCAGAGACTCCTCGCGTACAACCACCGCTGGTACAACGAGCAGTTCCGAGCGAGCCGCGGCGTCGTCCCGCTGCAGGTGGAAAGCGCCGTGGGCGTGCCCGCGTGCATGATCGTCTACGGCGTGGGGGACCATGGCGGCGGCCCGACGCGCATCGATATCGAGACCGCGAAGCGTCTCCAGGCCGACCCTGTCTTCCCGACCGTGAAGTTCGCGACGGCCGAAGATTACTTTCAGGACACGGAAAAGCAATCGGGTGACGTTCTGCCCGTAGTGAATGACGAGCTGAACTTCACCTTTGAGGGCTGCTACACGTCCCACTCGGATGTGAAACGCTGGAACCGAGACAGCGAGAACATCCTGCCGGTCGCCGAGTCCATCGCCGCTATCGCCGGCCACTGGGGTCACGAGTACCCGGGACAAGCGTTCACCCAAGCGTGGCGCAACACGTGCTTCAACCAGTTCCATGATTTGCTCCCCGGCACGGCGATCCATGATTCATACAAGTACTCTGGAGAGCTGTATGAGCAGGCGATGAGCCTGGCTTCGGGAGCCATCGATACGGGGCTGGAGACCCTCACGGATCGGGTCGACACGCGGGGCGAGGGGCAGGCGATCCTGGTGTGGAACCCGGTGGCCTGGGACCGACGAGAGTGCGTCGAGGTGATCGTCCCCACCGAGAGTCAGTGGCCCGGGGCGAAGGTGACCACTGCCGAAGGTGAAGAGATCCCCACGCAGGTCCTCGCGAGTGCCGAAGCCGAGAGCGGGAACAGTGCGACGCTGCAGTTTGTTGCGGACCTGCCCGCGATGGGCTACGCGGTCTTCCACGCCCAGGCGGCGCCGGCACAAGATGGCGCGTCGAATGAACCCGGACCGAGTCCCACGCCGGAGATGCTGCGACCGTCGACGCCTCTACTCGTCTGGAGGTGTTGAAGGAAGCGCCGGTCGGGATGTCGGCCTGGACCATCGGCACGATCAAGGAGACCATGCCGGTCCAGCTTGAGGACGTGCGGACGGTGTCAGTCGGCCCGGTGTCGACGCGATACGTGGCGAAGTATCGGTACAACGAATCGACCATGAGCGTGACAGCGACGGTGTATGACGACCTGCGTCGCACTGACTTCGACATGGTCGCGGACTGGCAGGAGTTGGGCAATGCGCAGGACGGCGGCCCCTTCCTGAAAGCAGCGGTCACCGTGAACGCCGAGAACCCGGTGGCGACTTTCGAGATCCCCTGGGGGAGCATCGAGCGCCCGACGAATGGCCGGGAAGTGCCCGCGCAGAAGTGGATTGATCTGGCCGGCACCGAACGCGTCGTGACCGCGGCCTCTCGCGATCCGCGCGCGATCGACGTGAGCCGTTACTTCAATGAGGACGTCATCGCGACGCCTGAAGCCCCCGCAGATGGCGATTTCGACGCAGGTGATCGTGCCTATTCCGCGGAGATCCTCCCC
>JALGSS010000591.1 GCA_029821745.1 Candidatus Zipacnadia bacterium | reverse complement strand
CGGGCTCTCGCCATGCGGCCGCGCGTTCTGCTGATGGACGAGCCTTTCGGCGCGCTCGACGCTCAGACACGCGAACACCTGCAAGATGAGCTGCTGCGAATCTGGCAGCAGACGGGCACGACCGTCGTCTTCGTCACGCACAATGTCGAGGAAGCCGCATATCTGGCGGACAAGGTGGCGGTGATGTCCGAACGCCCCGGGCGCATCCTGAAGCTTGTTGATGTGGGCTGCGGGAGACCTCGGACGCGATTGCAGCCGTCGGTCTGTGATGTGAAACGCCGCCTGCTGGAAATCCTGCCCACATCCGTGGGCCCAAACGGGTCCGCCTGCTGCACAACGGAATCAGGAGGGGATTGAGATGCTCACGAGAAGGGCCTTGTCCATAGTCGCGTTGGCCGTGACCGTCACCTGCGTCACGCTCACGGGGTGCCCACGTCAGACAGGAAGTACCCCTGCACCAGTCGGTACGCAGCCGCAACCCGAACTCCAGGCGTCCAGAATCAGCCTCAAAATGGCCGTGCAGGACAAGACCTGCTACCTCCCCGTCGTGGTGGCCCTCGATCAGGGCTTCTACGCGGACGAGGGCCTCGACGTCGAGCACCAACGGGTGGTGGGCGGGATTGAGGCCGCCGAGGCACTGGTGAGCGGGCAAGCAGATGTCGGGGTGATGGGGGATGCGCCGGCAGTCATCGCCCTCTCGCGCTCGCCGCAACTCAAGATTGTCACCTGTCAGGCCCTCGGCGAGCGGATGCACCGCATCGTCGTGCGTGACGACAGCGGAATCGAGACGCCCGGGGACTTCGAAGGCAAGCGCCTGGCGATACAACAGGGCTCAAGCACGCACGGCGCCTTCATGCGGTACTGCGACAAGCACGGCGTCGACTTTGACAAGATACAGGTCCTGCTTCTGTCGCCTCGCGACTTCCCGGAGGCAGTTCTCGCCAAGCAGGTGGACTTCATCGCGGGCAGTGAGCCCTGGCCGGGCAACGTGATGGCCCTGTGCAAGGACTGCCACGAGTTCGCCAATCTATCGGGCCTTGGGAACCAGTACCCGCTCTCGCTTCTCGCCCGAGGGAGCTTTGTTGAAGAGAACCCCGATGCCGCCGAAGCGCTGATCCGCGGCACAAAACGGGCCGTCGAGTTCATCGCCGAGGACGCCGACCGGGCCGCCGAGATTCTTGCTGAGCGATCCGGCGTTCCGCTCGAACGCGAACGCAAAGCGATGGACGACTACGAGTGGATCGCCGATCTCCGCAGGGAAGTCGTCGATAGCCTGAAGCTGACAGCCGAATTCCTCGTCGAGCAAGGCAAGATTGCCGACTTGCCCGACATTGATGGCGCGATGTATAGCGCTGAAGCCACGCCGTGACGGAACCCGCCGCAAGAGCACTGGGAGGGATCTATGAAACGCGTCAACTCGATCCGGGCCGTGCTGTGGGCTGTTACCGTTCTCCTGTCTGCAACAGGGGCTCTCGCGCAATGCCTCTGGCCTCCGAGCTACTACAAGTGCCCTGTCGCTGAAGCACCGGGAAGGCCGCGCCCCGAGGGGGTCGTCGTCCGCGTGCAGCCGCGCTACTCCGTCACTCAGGAGGCGGCAGGCCGGCCGACCTGGCTCCTGCGCGATGATCGCGACGGCTCGGACGACTACAACACGCGACGGATCAGAGTTGCCTACGCCCGGCAGCTCTCCGAGGATTGGCTGGCCTTCGGTCAGGTGCGCCGAGACTGGGGCATGGACGAGTTCAAGCTGCATGATCTCTATGCGACCTACGCCGGGTGGGACTTCGCCGATGTCACCGTCGGACAGATGATCACGCCCTTCGACCGCGTCTTCCCTACCAGCGACGTCAAGTTGCCATTGGCGGAGCGCGCCGTGCCCGTCCGATTGCTGGTGCCGGGACGCGACATCGGCCTACTCCTCCACGAGCGTGACTGCGCCCACGGATTCGGCTGGTATGCCGGCGCATTCCTCGGTGACGGCCCGAACGAACTTCGCGCGGGAGGCGGGCTCATGACCACGGCCCGCGCCGAGTGGCTCGTGACCGATGATCTAGGCTTCGGGCTGTTCTGGGCCAACAACGAGGACGTGAACGTCTCCCTGTACCAGAAGTTCCTGAAGAAAAACGGCAAGGCGTACGCGTACCAGGACCTCTACGACACGCGTTCAGTCGACGAACAGACGTGGGGCGTCGACGCCCTGTACCGGCAGGGACGAACCACAGCGTACGCCGGCTACCTGCGCAAGTCTCTGGATGCCGACGGCGGGGATGACATCCACGCCGACGGGTGGTACATCCACGTGGCACACCCTCTCCGGTGCTGTGGCGAAGGGAAGCTCGAGCTTGTCGCGGGCTACGAGGAGTTCGACGCGAACGACACCGTAACCGATCAGCTTGACGCCCGTTTCACCACGGTGGGCCTCAACTACCACATCAAGGGTTGTGCCCAGCAGGTGCGCCTGAACTACATCGCGCGCGACGAAAAGCGCGACGATGTGAGCAACAACACATGGCTGATCGAGTATGACTACCTGTTCAAGTGACGCCGCCGCCGGCATGTGCCTGGGAGGGCCGCAATGACCGGGAGAGAACGTTTCATGACCGCGCTGTCCGGGGGGAAACCCGACCGGGTGCCGCTGTTTCTGCGAGACCTCACCCTCGGACTCGACCTGTGCGAGTACACCACCCCCGAAGTCAGTGCCGTGTACGACTCCGAGAAGGCGGCCCGCGCGGTCATCGCCAGTCAGCAGCGCTTCTGCCAGGATGCCGTCGTCGGGTGCATCCACGACTTGGCCCTCGACGTCGAGCCTCTCGGCGGCAAGGCGTCCTTCCCGGAAGACGGTGTGCCACGGGTCGCCGAACACCCGCTGGCCGATGATGCGGCCGTTGCCTCGGCGCACCCTTTCGACCCACACACTCAGGGGCGCTGGCCGCAAGTGATCGACACGTACCGGAGGGTGAGGGAAAGCGTCGGCGAACACGCGGCGGTGGCGGCGAATATCGAGGGCCCGGTGACCCGAGCGGGCGTCCTGCGCGGCCTGGAGCAATTCGCAATGGACATGGCGCTCAATGAAGAGCTTGCAGAGCGCATCGTCGAGCTCTCCGTGGAGATCGCCGTGCGGCACGTGCGCTGTCTGAGCGAAGTCGCCGATTTCATCTTCATCGCCGCCGCCTCCGACGGGCCTGCAGTCATCTCACCTGACCACTATCTCAAGTACACGATCCCGGGCCTGCGGCGCATCGTCGAGGCCTCGGAGGCCGTCGGCCTGCCGGTCGTCTTCCACCCGCACGGCGCCTTCACCCAGCCGCGCTTCCACGAACTGGTAAACGCTGCCATCGCCTGCGGCATCCGGGGCTTCCAGTTCTGCGAGGACTGCGATCTGGGCTTCGCGAAGAGCAGATGGGGCCGCGAGATATGCATCCTCGGCGGCCCGGACGTGCCGACTGTGCTCACCCCCGGGCCGCCCGAGCGCGTGCGCGAGGAAACCAAGGCATGCCTGGACGCGGCGATGGGAGACGGCGGCTTCGTCATCATGGCCTCGTGCTCGCTCCACCGTGGCGCTCCCCTGGGGCAT
>JALGSS010000590.1 GCA_029821745.1 Candidatus Zipacnadia bacterium | reverse complement strand
GCGATCGGGCGTGAGGTCGAGGACCGACCCGTGGGGCCGCTTCGCCATGAGCATGATGCCGTCGAAGCCCAGCTCTGCCGCCTTATCGATGGTATCTTCCAGCGACAGGGCCGACTGGCCCCAAGTTCCGCTGTAGGACACGGTGTGGATGCAGGTCTTCACGGTGATCCTCCTGTCCTGCTTGGCCCGACATACTGGCGCCTTGTTCGAACTCCTTCGCGTGGGCCCTACAGGGAGGTTGTGTTGAAAAAGGCCGGATAGCCGTGGGGTGTCGATGCCGTACAATCGACGGGGCCCCGCGGGCGCTCTCTCTACGGGCCTGCGGGGCCCCGGTCATTGAGGCCCGGCACGGGTCTCTCTACCCCGCAGCTACCGAAGTGAGTTTCTCAACACAACCGGGCTGCGCGGATGCTACTCATCGGCAGTCTGCAATGCCCGTTCCCAGAGCTCGTAAACGGCTGCGAGCTCTGCGCTGAGCTTGTCGAACTCCGCGTTCAGGGCGTTGACGCGCGCCGGCACCGCATAGGTGCCCGGATCGCCAAGCAGGATCTTGACCTTGTCTATCTGCTTCTCCAGGTAGTGGGCGCGCTCCTCCAACTCCTCGGGTGGTGGGAGCTTCTCTTTGCGAGGTGTAGCGCCCCCGCGAGCTGCCCTCTTCTTCGCTTCCCTGGCCAGGCGCTCCTCGCGGCGATGCCTGTCCTTCCGGATTTCCGCGCGCTCCCGCTCAAGGCGCTGGGCCTCAACCTTCTCGGCCTCGCGGGCAGCCACGTAGGAGGCGTAGTTGCCACTGTGCGCCGTCGCGGTGGTGTCGTGCATCACGAGCACACGCGTCGCGACGTTGTCCAGGAAGTAGCGATCGTGAGACACAACGATGATTGTGCCCCCGTACTCCTTTAGTGCGCCCTCCAGGGAATTGCGCGAATCAATGTCCAGGTGGTTCGTGGGCTCGTCCAGCACCAACACTGTCGGGCCGGTCATGATCAGCTTCGCCAGAGACAGGCGGCTCTGCTCGCCCCCGGAGAGGTCGCCGACGCGCTTGAACACGTCCTCCCCGACGAACAGGAAGCGCGCCAGCAGATTCCGCAATTCGCCCTCTGATGCGTCGGGCAGCACCAGCCGGAACTCCTGGAACACGGTGTTGGCCGGCTCCAGCCCGAAGTGATCCTGGCGGTGGTACCCGACCTCGACGCTCTTGCCGAGACGAGACTGCCCCTCCGTTGGGCGCTCGAAGCCCAGGGCGATCTTCAGCAACGTGGTCTTGCCGCACCCGTTTGGGCCGACGATGCCGACACGATCTCCCCGGCGCACGAACAGGTCAACATTCGAGAACAGGCGCTTCGGGCCGTAGGCCTTGCCCACCTGCTTGAACTCCAGAATCTCATCGCCGCCGCGGACGCGTGGCTGGAAACGCAAGTTCATCTTCCGGCGCTGAGAGAGGGGCGGGTCCAGGGAATCCACCTTGTCGAGAAGCTTCAGGCGGCTCTTGGCTTGCCGAACCCTCTTCTCCTGCTGCGTGCCGAGGGCCCAGCGGATGAACGCCATCTGCTTCTTGAGCTCCTGCTGCCGCCGCTCGTACTGCCGCTCATACGTGAGGAGGCGGTCTCCCTTCTGCTTGAGGTACGCGGAGTACCCGCCCTTGTATTCAGTCAAGTCGCAGGCTTCGAGCTCAAGGATGCGATGGGCCGTGGCGTCCAGGAAACGGCGATCATGGGAAATGGCCACGACGGCGCCTCGATAGCCCCGCAGATATTGCTCCAGCCACTCGATCCCGGTGATGTCCAAGTGATTGGTCGGCTCGTCGAGCAGGAGCAGGTCGGGCTGAGTCAGCAGCAGTTCGGCGAGGCAGACGCGGCGCTGCTCTCCGCCGCTGAAGCTATCCAGGTCGCGCTCGAAATCGGCTTCGGGGACACCCAGGCCGGTAAGCACCGTCGCGGCTCGCCGCTCGTATTCGTAGCCGCCCTCTGCCTCATGCTGGGCCAGCAGGCGCGAATGCTGCTCCAGCAACTCATCCACCTGCTCCCCGTCGGCCTCCCCCGACATCTGGCTTTCGAGGTCCTTGATGGCGTCCTCGCGCTTACGCATATCCTCGTAGACAGCGATGACAACGTCCCAGGGCGTGCGGGCCCGGCCGAAGTCGACATCCTGGGACAGGTAGCCCGTGGTCATGCCGCGGGCGAAGTGTATCTGGGCGTTGTCTTCGTAGGGCTCCTGGCCCATGAGGATGCGGCACAAAGTCGTCTTGCCGGTGCCGTTGGCCCCGATCAGGCCCAGACGCTCGCGGTGATCGATGCTGAAGGAGATGCCATCGAGGATCAGCTCGGTGTCGTAGTATTTGGTGAGATTGTTGACGGTTAGCAGAGGCATTGTAGGTGTCTTAGGGTGCTGACGGTTGTGGGTGTGATGAACCGGTCCGAACCCGTGAACGGATGCCGGCTGGGTGCGCATAGGACTGTATGCGTCGAGCCTTCGCGCTCAGCGGGCCGCTTCGGGAGTCGCACTCCGGAACGATAAGTTTAGACGCAAGTTGATTGAAGGGCAAGGCCTCACGCCCTCTTTACTGTATAGTCCGGGACCTCCGCGTGCTACAGGGCGTCCCTTGCGCCGCCGCGACGGCTTGTGTAAGATTGGTGGGCGGCCCGGCTACGCAAACCGGGCGATTCTTTTTCGTGGAGGCCGCAATGTGATTGGTTCAATCACCCACAAGATACTCAAAGAGCATCTCGTCTCTGGAGACTTAACTCCCGGCAGCGAGATCGCCATCCGCATTGCCCAGACCCTCACACAGGACGCCACGGGGACGATGGCCTACCTGCAATTCGAGGCGATGGGGGTCCCGCGGGTCAAGACCGAACTATCGGTCAGCTACGTCGACCACAATACCCTTCAGTCGGGCTTCGAGAACGCCGACGATCACCTGTATTTGCGCGGGGTAGCGGCGAAGCACGGGGTCTACTTCTCGCGCCCGGGCAACGGCATCTGCCACCAGGTCCATCTGGAGCGCTTCGGCGCGCCCGGCAAGACGCTCCTGGGAAGCGACAGCCACACGCCCACCGGCGGCGGAATCGGCATGATCGCTATCGGCGCCGGGGGCCTGGACGTGGCCTGCGCCATGGCCGGAGAGCCCTTCTACCTGAACTGTCCGCGGGTCGTGAACGTCCGTCTCACTGGGAGCCTGTCTCCGTGGGTGGCCGCGAAAGATGTCATCCTGGAAGTCCTGCGGCGCCTGAGTGTGAAGGGCGGAGTGGGGAAGGTGTTCGAGTACACCGGGCCCGGCGTGGCGACCCTCAGCGTGCCTGAGCGGGCAACCATCACCAATATGGGTGCGGAGCTGGGCGCCACGACCTCCGTTTTCCCCAGCGATGAGATCACGCGGGAGTTCCTAGATGCCCAGGACCGGGGCGACGCGTGGCAGGAACTGGTCCCGGATGCAGACGCGGAGTACGAGGAATTCGTGGAGGTCGACCTGTCCGCCCTGGAGCCGATGGTCGCGCAGCCCCACAGTCCCGACAGTGTCGTCTCCGTGCGGGAGCTTGCGGGCCTCAAGGTTCACCAGGTGTGCATCGGGAGCTGCACGAACTCCTC
>JALGSS010000589.1 GCA_029821745.1 Candidatus Zipacnadia bacterium | reverse complement strand
CTGGGACAGCCCAGCGAAGCCATCAATGAGTACCGTACGCTTCTCAGGATGTACCCCCGAGACGCGTGGGGGCACTACAACGCCGGGGTCCGGCTGTATGATCAGTGGGGGCAGGCAGTGGACCAGGGCGAGACGTACGGCGTAGATGCCGTCCTGGACGGCGCCATGGGTGATGACAACACCCGTCTACTCGACAAGGCGATTTCCCACCTCGAAGCGGCCACACGCCTTCGCCCAGATGACGCTATGGCCTGGCGCAAACTTGGCGCGGTGTGCCAATGGCGAGGAGCGTTGCCCGAGGCCCTTGCGGCGCTGGAGAAAGCGGTGCAGCTAGAGCCGGACTCAGCGGCTGCCTGGATCGACCTTGGGGTAGTGCTCGGGGCTCAAGGGGAGCCACATCTCGCCATTGATGCCTATCGCAGAGCGCTGGCCATCAGGCCTGAGACGGCCCTCGCACGCAATAACCTCGGTAGTGAGCTGTTCCGGGTGGGGAGACGAAAAGAGGCCGTGGCGGAGGTCCGCCGGGCCACACAGATTGATCCCGACCTTACGTACGCGTACTACATGTGGGCCAACAGCGTGCTGTTGGCCAAGAACGAGACGTGGCTCGCGAGCACCATTGAAGAGTTCCGGGAAATGGCCGCGGCGCCGGACGCACGGGAGCCCGTCCAGACGGCTCTCGGGCTGCTTCTCCTCGCGGCTCGGAAGCCTGACGAGGCCGAGACCGCACTCGAGAAGGCAGTTTCGCTGTCTCCTGACTCGGCGGAAGCCCATTACGGTCTGGGGCGGGCCCTGCACGCGCAGTGGCGCACCCAGGCCGCCGCCAAGGAGTTGAGACAAGCCGTTCGCCTCGCGCCCGGATTCAGGTCGGCCCACGCGGCGCTGGCGGACGTCCTGGAGCGAGACCCGCGGACGCGTGAGGAAGCAGAAAAGCATCGTGACTTGGCGAGAGGCGCCAAGAGCGACTTCTTGGTGGAACTGCGCGGACGCGAAGGTGACAGGACACGCCCAGCCGGCCTCCAACGCGGCCGGAGCCTGACCTCCGCTCGCCCGGCCCGAGCGCGTGAGCCTTGACGAGATGCGAGACCGGTGGCGGATCGCGATGGGCTCGCGCCGGTGCATCAACAGAGGGTGAGACGCGCGTCTCGCCCGTCCATCCGATCCGTTACTCGGGCGTGCTCTTGAGCTTCACGTTGTCCACGTAGAAGGTCGTCTCACGCGCCTCGGGCTTGTCGTCCGCGATGAAGTAGACGCCGCTGATCACAGCGAACCGTGGGTCAGGGAGCGGCAGCTCCATCGCCGTCCCGTCACCCGCCGCGTCGACGCTCAACCCGTAGCTTGTGGCCCTGGGGTCTCCCAGGCGGATCGAGAGGCAGATGTGGGCCCACGTGCCCAGGGGGACCTTGGTGACCGCCTTCCCGTCGGCCCGCAGCGTACCGTCTCCGTCCATCCCGATGGTCGGCCCGGCGAAGTAGTCCGGCAGCTCGGGCGCGTCGAAGGAGCTGTGTCGCGGGGTGAGATGGTCCCGCACTGTGATGCTCGGCTTGCCGGGGCTTTCGCTGCTGTTCATCAGGTCGAAAGAGAACTCCACAGTGCCCGAGTCGTAGTGGTAGCCCAGATCATACGTGTAAGGGTAGAAGGACGCTGTGAGCCCGGGGACGTCGGTGAACTTCAGGCTCTTGGTCCCGGCGCGGGCGGCCTCATCGCTGATCCGGATAGTCCCCTTTTGCTCCGCGATGATGTCGAGGAACACCGGCTGTTCGCCGACGCCGCCTGCCTCGAAGTCGTCGTCGAGAGTCTTCGGCGGGGGCTCCTGGTAGGCGGGCCTGACGCGATCCACCGCCTCCGGCAGTCGCGTCCATTCCGCATCCCCGTATAGCCCCACTGTGCTCGTGTCGATGTCGCGGAACCCGAGCTTGCGCGCGGGTGAGTCAGGCGCGAGGCGGAAGTCACGGTTCTCGGGGTCGACGAACTTCGGGTCGGCGATGACCGAGTGAGCGTCGTGTCCGGCCTGCTGCCAGGATGCGAAGTCCTTGCCCTGGAATCTGAGCACGCCCACGCCGAGCCCCAGCTTCCAGTACAGGTTCCCGTCAAAGCGCACCTGCTTCCAGTCCCGCGCCGCGATCTCAAAGGTGTCCCGGTTCAGCACGATATTCCGCTCAATAACGCACGAAGGGTGGTTGCGCGAGGACGTCCGCAGGCCGCCACCGTCGCAGAAGGCGAAGATGTTGTTGCGGATAGTGTTGTTCTCCCCGGTGCCGCCCTGGAACAGACCGAAAGCGGAGATGTTGTAGACCACGTTGTTCTCGCTGGTATAGCCGCCGCTGTTCCCGTCGTGGTACAGGCCGTGGGCCATCGTGCCGTGGGGATACCCGTAGACATCGTGGATCACGTTGTTGCGCAGGAGCGTCCCGGGCGACACGCCCTGAGTGTAGATGCCTGCCATGTCGCCCAGGATCTGCCGCCCCACGTGGTGGATGTGGTTGTACTCGATTACGTTCGCCCCGACCTCTCGCTCCTTCCAACCGATGGACATCCCCGACCAGTCGTTGTCGCAGATTTCATTGTGCGAGACTTGATTGTGCGCCACGCACCCGAGGAACACACCGACCACGCCGGGGAACACGTGCCCCGTATCGTGGATGAAGTTGTTGTCGACGACATTATGCTCGCAGGCTTCATCGCCCTCGGCGCGCTGGTCGCGGGGCCCCAGATACACTCCGCCGCCTCCCGTGTCATGGATGTGGCACCGCGATACGGTGTTATTCCGGCAACCCCTGTCGAGATAGACGCCGTGCGCGCCGATGTTGGCGATCTCGCAGTCCTCAATGTGGCAGTTTGCCGCCCCGGTCGCGTAGACGCCCGCCCACCTCACCGAGGAGAAGTCCTGGTGGTCGTACCACGTGTCCTTCATCGCCGTCCACCCGAGGTGACGCAGCGACAGACCCTTGAGTGTGAGGTGCTCGACGAATTCCCCTGCCCGCAGGTCTCCGCGCAGCTCAATGAGGCGCTCCTTGACCAGAGGAGCAATCACCGTGGCGCGGCTGAGGTCCTCATCGTCGAGCGGCCGGTAGTACAGCGTTCCGTCACGCTTGAGGAACCACTCCCCGGGGGCGTCCAGCGCCTCAAGGTAGTTCTCGACGTAGTAGCGCACCCGCGCCCTGTAGCCGCCGAAGGGTCGCGTAGCCCCCCGGTTGGTGAGGGTGACGATACGGCTTTGCAGGTCCACGCTCTCGATCCAGTGTATTGCGGCATTCCACGAGTGGTAGGCGATGACCGCCGCGTCACTAAGACCCTCCCACTGGTCGAAGCAGCCCTCGTCGAACCGGAACATCCGCCGTGGCTTCGGGTAAGTGCCCGAGCGCCCCGCGGTGAGGAAGAAGCCCTCGTTGGGGTTCCGCGCCCTCGTTCGTCGCTCGGCCTTCCATACTCCGGCGCCGACATCCGGGGCCGGCTCCCAGCCTGTGATCGGGATGCCCCCGCTGAGAACGGGACGCTCCTTGCCGTAGGCTTCATAGCGCACGGGGCAGCGTTCGGTACCGGAATCTTGCGGCTCGAACACCAACGTGCTGGTCTGTCGGTACACGCCTGGGTGGATGCTGACAGTGAACCCTCCGGGGTCGGCGTGGGCTTCCCGGAACTCGCGAATGGCGTCTCGGGCTCTCAGAATCGTCCGGAAGGGCCCGTCGCCCTGTACGGGATCAGCCTGGCGGCCGCTCCACGAGTCGTCGCCATTTGGCGCGATGTAGAACTGCACGTGCTCTGCCTGCCCCGTGCAGCACAAGGCAGGCAGTAAGAGCATGGCGAGCAGGCCTCTGTTCATCGTGACGCTCCCTGTGTCTCCCGGGCTTTCCCACACTCGCAGGACGGCTGGGAGTGGGCCGAGCGGGACCTCGATGCGCGGCACTATGTAGATGCGGACATGCGTGTGAGTTCCGGCTGTAGCGCCCGAAATCCTGCAGCGTGGGAAGCGGAGCACAATCATCCGCCTCAAGCTCCCGCTCTTATCGTCCAGCGACGGCACGAGTACACGCAGCGGAGGGGCGCTCCGGGTCCATCCGTCTGCGCCGAGGCCGGGCCGCATGTGACACCGGGCGCACGGCAGGTCTGGCCGCGTGGGAGCGCGAAGACCTGTGTGTGCCACTGATTGGGCATCTTCCATGATCGCGATCTTGCGTCAACTGGAGCGGAAATCATGACCCGGATCACCGCCCTGACCCTCGCCGCCTTGTGTGCTCTCGCTGCCGCTGATGTCTCGATGGCCGGTGGGCCGTGGGAGTGGACCGAGACCAACGTGGGCCTGCAGGTGGCCGCTGAGGACACCCCGATCATCTCCCGCGAGCTCATCCAACTCATTGATCGCTCCACGGGATGGGAGACTGTCCCCATCGCGACCGGTCCGGATGCGGCACCACAATCGGGCCGTCTCGATGATGGACGCACGGGTACGTTCCATGAGTTGCGCGGCCGAGGTGTGGATCGACGACGCGACCCTCAATATCCGCATCGAGTGCGAACTCGTCGATCCCGACCCCGCCACTGACTTCTATTACTCCCTGGAGGTGCCATCTGGGACCCTCGTTGGCGACGCATGGCGAGCGGAGACCGGCGGCCTTCTCACCGGGGCGACCTTCACCGATACGAAAAGCGCCGGGACACTCGTCGAGCCCGTGGAGAGGCTGGAGCTTCTGGCGCCGCCGCGTCTTCTCACGCTGAAGGCTGACGCTCAGGGCGCGAACTGGTCCTTCCAGGAGTGGCGAACGGCCCCCCACGACTGCTACCGAATCCGCGTCGAGCTTCCCGCGAATCAGGGCGCGAAATGGTCGGGCCAGTTGGCCCTGGGTCTCGAAG
>JALGSS010000588.1 GCA_029821745.1 Candidatus Zipacnadia bacterium | reverse complement strand
TGATCAAGCTCTACCACGCCAAGACCGACTTCGCGTACCACGAAATCAACCACCACATCAAGTACGCTATGTCCCCGTCCGAATTGCTCCCTGAGGCGCACTTCTACCAGGGCGCCATGCTGATGGGCCGCGGAGACTTCGGCGCCGCCCTCGACACGCTCGAGCCGTTGACAGCCATGCGGGGGAACGACCTTGTCGCTCCCGCGCTGTACCTGTACGCACAGTGCCTCGTGAAACTGGGCGACTGGAACGGCGCCAGGGACGCATTCAGCCTGATCGTCACCGAGCACAGGGACTCCGGCCTGGCCGACGACGCGCGCCTTTGCTGGGAGATGTACGACGACGCCCAGAGGAACCCGGCGAAGTGGGACGTCACCAAGCCGGTGCAGCGCGTCTATCAGAAGTTCGGTGTCAACCCGGCCAACATGGATGTGTTTGTGGGCGACGGCTGCATCGTCTTCTGCCCGTTCACTCGGGCCCCGCTGATGCGGATGTATAACATGCCGAACGTCTGGGACGAGGGCCAGCGTGTCCTGCGTGACTGGGCGGACCTCGCTCTTACGGAGAAGGTCGTCATCGTCGTAGACAACGCTGGCGGTAGCAGCGCCGGCAACCCGTTTAAGGTCCCCGGCAGCCAGATCAAGGATCCCCCGCAGTGGAGTCTTGGCCTGTCGCAGATCGCCGCGAACGTGCTGTCGCAGGGCATTCCGAGCCTGAAGGAGCGCCGTCACCTCCTCGGCGGGATCGCGGAGTTTGCCGCGGCGTCCCTGCAGTACGATCTGGTCACCGAGACGCGTGACGCGATCGGCAGCGCAGCGGCGGTCAAGCTGCCCCAGGAAGAGGTCGTACGCGCCCGTGAGCGAGCTCTCAAGGAGCTGGACGAGTACGTCATCGACGGAGAGGACGCCAAGCTCACACGGAACGTTGTATCGGGGATGTTGTACGCCATGTTGGACAGCAACGGCTTCTCGAAGTCGCGCCTGATTGACCGCGAGCCGTACCGGGCCTTCTTCGCGAAGCTGAAGGAGTTGCCTGACGCGAGCATTGAGGAAGCGCTTGCAGAGGCCGCGACAGCGACCTTCGGCGATGGGTGCACCGAGCAGCTCAAGAAGTGGCGCCTCCCTGCGGAGAAGACCGCCACTGCCGAGACTGACGTGAAAGTCAGCATGGTGCAGTAGCGCCGCTGTGGGCAGCACGAGGAATGGCGGGCGAGGGCGGGGGGCCTTCGCCCGCTTGTGTTTACGGGCCGCCCGGCAGCGAGTGAAGAACCATCCGCGGGTGCCCAGCGTCGTCAATACAGTCAATGGTCAGCCACCGGAACCCACGGAGGTGGTAAGGTGAGCGATGATAGCCTGAACCGCAGAGGATTCGTCGACCTATGTGCGCGAGGTGGCGCGGCCCTCGGCCTGCTGGCGATGCCGGGCAGTCAGAGGATCGCTGAGTCCGTCGCGACATTGCCATTCCAGCGCGTTGGCAATGTATCGCAGCATCCCGCGCTCTTCTGGCATGTCAAGGAGGGTAAGGAGACGGTCTGTGACCTGTGCCCCAGCGCCTGCGTGATCCAACCCGGCGAGCGTGGCACGTGCGGCGTGCGCGAGAACATCAACGGCCGCTACACATCGATGATCTACGCGCGGCCGTGCGAGATCCGCGCCGACGATATGGAGAAGGGCCCCTTCTACCATTTCCTCCCAGCCACCAAGACCCTCGCCATGGGCTTCGCCGGATGCAACCTGGACTGCAAGTACTGCCAGAGCGCGTCCTTCGCCAAGGCGCGCCCCGAGGCCACGGACAACAAGACGCTCTCACCCCAGGGCCTGGTCAAACAGCTCGTCAAGTACGGGTACAAGTCGATCACCTTCACCTACAGTGAGCCGATGCAGGCGATCGAGTATGTGCTGGATGTCGCCAGCCTGGCCCGGCAGGCAGGCATACGCGTTCTCGTGCACACGTGCGCACATTTCTGCCAGGAGCCCTTTGAGACGCTGTGTCAGTATGTGGACGCGGTCAACATCGACCTGAAGGGCTTCACCGAGCAGTTCTATAAGAGCGTCACGGGGGGCAGCCTGAAACCCGTGCTGGACAACATCATCCGCGCGCGCAAGTTCCCGCACCTGTGGCTCGAGTTGACGAACATGGTCGTTCCGGGCTACAACGATAAGAAGAGCGTTTTTGCCGACATGTGCCGCTGGATCATCACCAACTGCGGCGCCGATACGCCTCTACATGTGTCGAAGTTCTTCCCGAGCTACAAGTTCCGGAACGTCCCGCCGACTGCGAATGACACGCTCAAGGCCCTCCGCAAGATCGCTTTCCAGGAAGGGATGCGGTACGTGTACCTCGGGAACATGCCGGGGGACCCGGGCGAGAGTACCTATTGCCCGAAGTGTGGGATCAAGATCATCAGCCGGGTCGGGTACGACGTTAAGTTCAACCAGTTTGACTCCCACACAGGGGTTTGCACCAAGTGCGGCTACCAGGTCCCGGGCGTCTGGGCCTGAGCGCGCAGCACAGTTCCGCCAATCACCTCGAACCAGAATTGATCACCCATGAACCGCAGACATTTCCTGAGAACCTCGCTATCTGCTGCCGCTGTCGCCGGCGCCTGCCGACTTTCACCTCGCGCCTTCGCGCAGAATGGCAAGTCACGCGTTGTGATCGTGCGAAACATGGACATGGTGTCTGAGACCTCCGAGGAGACGATCAAGAGCATCCTCAGCGAGATGGTGCACGAAGGTGTCCGGGCGCTGGTTGGCGGAGACGCAACGCGCGAGAAGGCGTGGCAGACCTTCCTGCAGCCTTCCGACGTCGTCGGGGTCAAGGTGACGGGCATGTCTCCGCCGATGACCTCCCACCCGGCCATCGCGGACGCAATCGCCGAGGGCGCCGGCTTCTGCGAGATCCCCGCGAAGAACGTGGTCGTCTTCGACAAGGAAGACCGCGACTTGAGCATGAGCGGATTCACCATCAACCGGGGGGGAAGCGACGTTCAGTGCTATGGGACGGTTGGACGCGGCACGGACTTCATCGGCTATGAAGAGCGTCAGACGATCCGCAAGGACACCGCATACCATCTGAGCCGCATCGTCTCGCGCGAGTGCACGGTGCTGGTCAATGTTCCGGTTATCAAGGACCATGCATACGCGGGGCTCACGTGCGCCCTCAAGAACCACTTTGGCTGCATCGACAACCCCAACCAGTTCCACAAGATCAACAACTGCTGCCCGGCCATCATCGATGTCAACCGGGACGCGAACATCCGTGGGAAACAGCGGCTCATCGTCTGCGACGCGCGCGCCGTTCAGTACAATGGGGGACCGTCGTTCAAGCCGCAGTTCCTCCAGCCCTACTGCGCGATTCTGGCTGCCACGGACCCGGTGGCCCTGGACACGATCGCGATGGAGATCGTGCGGAGGGCGCTCGCCAGGGGCTTGGCACCGACGAGCGATCCAACATCGACCTGATCGTCAAGGACCTGGGGTCGGGCAAGGCGGCGTAGCGCCCGCGAATTCGCGAATGCTGGGCCCGATAGCCGCCTGAGGGCGGCTATCGTTGTTTGGGATGCTGGGCGAGGAGGCGTCAAGTGGTATGATTACATGACGCAAAGCATCCGACACGCGAACCTGATCGCCGAGGCGAGACGATGAAAGCTCTCCGGATCGAGGGACCCAACGATATCAAGATGTTGGAGGCGCCGAGGCCCACGCCAGGGCCGGATGAGGTGCTGGTACAGGTCGCCTTCGCGGGTGTGTGCCACACAGACATCGAGGTGCTCCGCGGCACCCACGGCGCGTACAGAAGCGGCTGGGCGCAGTATCCGGTGGTCCCGGGGCATGAGTGGTCCGGCTGGGTCCGGGACGTGGGTGAGAATGTCGCAGGGGTCGAGTTGGGCGAGTTGGTGACGGGGGAGACCGGGACCGGCTGCATGAAGTGCAGGCTGTGCCTGACGGGCGCCCATAACTGCTGCCCGGATGTGCTGGAGACCGGGATTATCAAGCGAGACGGCGCGATGCGGGAGTTCCACGTGCACCCAGCGGCCTTCGTCCACTCGCTGGGGGACTTGCCCGCTGCCGAGGGCGCGCTGGTTGAACCGGCATCCGTCGGCGTCTATGCCTGCAAGCGC
>JALGSS010000587.1 GCA_029821745.1 Candidatus Zipacnadia bacterium | reverse complement strand
GGTCATCCTCGCGGTTGTAGCCGATCCCCTCGCACGGGACGACGGCATGGTGAAGGGCCCCGGGCTGCAGGTTTTCCACCGCGTCGGCGCAAGCCTGAGCGATCCGGACGGGCAGGATCTCGAGGTAGGGCGGGTCCAGCAGGCCCTGGCCGATGCCGAACTTGGTGCGCGGACCCGAGTGGGTGTGGATGCAATGAACGCAGATGCGCTCCGGCGGGACGCCCGTTGCCGAACGCACGCGCTCGCGGACCTCGGCGGTGATGTCCCCCGAGACCCCGACGAGATCGCAGCTCACGAGCACAATGGGATCAGCGCCCCCGGAGACGGCCATCGCGCGCGCATAGAGGGGTTCGCGGACGGCGGCGGAATGGCGCGTCAGGAAGGGGCCGTAGCCGTATAGACCGACGCCGACCCTGGGGGTGATATCGACCTTGGCGAAACCGAATTGCATGGTCTCAGGACTCCTGAATGAGGGCGCTGATTAATATGTCTGGGGCGCGCTTGACGAGCGTAACGGCCACGGAGGCAAGCGCGGCCCCGGCGTCGAAGCTAAGGATACACGCGTGGCTGCCGGACGCAAGGCGGATTTGGCGGCCCCGGTGACGGCCGGGCAGGTCCACGTGCGCCCGGCGGATGTCAGCACAGTTTCAGTGAGAGCCAGGGAGTGATATCGGATGAAAGTCGGATTCGTCGGCATGGGCATCATGGGATCGCCGATGAGCCAGAATTTGTTGAAGGCCGGGCATGAGGTGACGGTGTGGAACCGGACGGCGGCCCGTTGCGAAGCTGCCGAAGCCGCGGGAGCCTCAGTGGCCGCGAGTCTGTCCGAGATTGCTCGTGCGGGTGAGATCATCTTCATCTGTGTGAGTGATACGCCCGACGTGGAGCAGGTCTTGTTCGGCGAGAATGGACTGGCCTCGGGCTTGAGCGCCGGGCAGATCGTTGTTGATATGAGCACGATCTCCCCCGAGGCCACCGAAAAGTTCGCGGGGAAGCTGGCAGCCCAGGGCGTGGAGATGCTCGATGCGCCGGTGTCAGGAGGAGAGGCGGGAGCGATTGGCGCGACCCTCGCGATCATGTGTGGCGGCAAGGAGGGAGTCTTCGAGCAGGTGAAGCCCGCCTTCGAGGCGATGGGCAAGAACATCGTCTACTGCGGCGCCAACGGAAACGGTCAGCGCGTGAAGGCCGTGAACCAGGTGATCTGCGCGCTGAACATCCTGGCCTGCAGTGAGGGGATGCTGCTCGCGAAGCGCGCCGGACTGGACTTGGAGACCGTGCACAAGGTCGTGTCCAGCGGCGCGGCGGGTAGCTGGATGCTGACGAACCTGGGCCCCAAGATGGTCGCCGATGACTGGGCGCCCGGGTTTATGGTCAAGCTCCAGGCGAAGGACCTGCGGATCGCGCTGAACTCGATCCACAGCCTGGGGGAGAACTTCGAGGGCACGGAACTGACGACACGGCTGTTCAATGAGGCCGAGCAGGATTACGGTGACGACGGTACTCAGGCGCTGGTGCGTCTGCTGGGTTGGGAGAAGTAGACGGGCGGCGCGGCTCTAGTCCGGGGTGATCTTGACCCACAGCTTGCGCGAGCGGGGACCATCGAACTCGCAGAAGTAGATGCCCTGCCAGGTGCCGAGGACGAGTTCGCCGTTCTCGGCAAGCACCTGGAGAGCTGAGCCGAGCAAGGACGCCTTGATGTGGGCGTCGGAGTTGCCCTCGACGTGCCGGTAGTAGGCGGCCCGGTGAGGGATGATCTCGCTGAGACCCTTCAACAGGTCCGCGACCACGCTTGGGTCTGCCTTCTCGTTGATCGTCACCGCAGCGGTTGTGTGGGGCACGAACAGCGTGACGACTCCACTGTCCACGCCCGAGGTGCGGAGGACTTCCTGGACCTGCCCGGTGACGTCAACGAGCTGTTCCCGCGAGTCTGTCGAGATCGAGAGCCTTGTTACCATATACGTTGACCTTTCCGGCGTCTTCCTGAGGCGCATCGAGTGGGCGGAGGGAACCGCGTGCCCACCGCATGCCGGCCCTTGCGAGCCATCCGATCACAGCACGATCCAAAGCTACCAGCACGGGATACGCCAGAGTTTCCGACGGGGTCTTGCCTGCCTCCCAACCCCCATTATGCAGAAAACGCGGCGTTGGTCAATGTGCAGGCTGCCGGATTAGGTGATATGATCGCGAAAACAGATATTCTATACGGCGTCGCAAAACCGTTTCTGACCCGATCTGTGGGGGCGATCAGCAGATGAACTATTGCAAGACTTAGGACTGTCTATGGATGGTACGCGGTTTGCTTAAGTGACACGGCGCTATCACGGGCGCACTGCCTCTGCCTCGGCCTGCAGGCCGGTCGCCACATCACGAACCGTGATCCGCCACTGGCCTGCGGGGTCGTCAATCCCCAGCGGGACCACATAAGTCACCTGTCCGCCGGCGGCAAGAACGTTGCGGCTGTAGCACAATGAAGGCGCGGCGGCTCCCGGTTGGGTGACCTCGATGCGGAACACGTGGTCGGTCGGTTGCTCCACACCTTCAATCGCGGCGGAGACGTTGAGCCGCGTGCCCTCGATGCTCGCCTGAGCCGCCAGTCCAGCGGGACGGTACGGGAGCAGCGCAATGAACCGCGCGTTCCCGACCGGCACATCCAGCGCGAGCTCCCGCGTGTGCCCGAGGAACTCTCCTGTCCGGCAGTCGTAGGCGTAACCGGTCTCCGGTAGCTGGATGGTCAGCCGGCCCTCCTCGACTGCGAGGCTATCGGGCTGTCTCACGATGCCCATGTACTCGGCCCCGCCGCGTCGGAAGCGGTACACCTCGGTGTAGGTCGGCGGCTCGCCGTCTTCAGTGCGGCAATGCACGCTGGGCCGGACGCCAAGCTTGCCGAGGGCCTCATCGAGAGCCTGCCCCGAGTCGCTTGCCGCATAGTCACCCAGGCAGACCGCGCTGTCTGTGTCGAACAAGCCGGCCAGAGGAGACGCCTGGCGGGGCTTGCCGTGGCCGTCGCTGGTGGCAGGCATGACATCCGCGAGGAGCTTGCCTCCGCTTGCAGTAAACTCGCGCAGGGCCGCCGCCGACTCGTCAGACAGCGCGATACAAGACGGCAGCGCGATGGCCTGGATGCCCTGCAGGTCCGTCGCGTTCAGGTGCTCGGGGAGGACGTAGCGGTATGCGAACCCGTGGCGCTTAATGGCTGCGGCGATGGCGTCATCCGATGCGCGGTAGCGGCCGTAACCTGTCTGTGTGGGCTTTCCGGCTTCCATCGCCGGCTTGGCGTAGACCGCGTGCTTGCTCGCCTGGGAGTGTAGGATAGCCACTTCGGCAGGCGCCGCGTCGGTGAGGCGCAACAGGCGGCCGATCCCGCTCTGCAGGTCCTTGGCCGCATCGGTCACCGCGAGCCCGCGGCCCGTCTGCTGCCAGAGAGGCGCGTACATGTACCAGGGCGTGAAGCCAACCTTTCCGTGGTATGCCCAGGGCTCGACGGGGTCCCACCAGATCGGGACCACGCCGCCGTTGAGGGCGAACCACCAGACGAAGTGGCCACACTGGGGCGCGCGGCTCCTGTATCCGAACCAGGAGACCATTGGGGCGTGGCTCCAT
>JALGSS010000034.1 GCA_029821745.1 Candidatus Zipacnadia bacterium | reverse complement strand
GAGGCGGGCCATGACCAACTCATCGGCTATCTGGACGGGGCCGACTGCCAGCATCTCACACTCAGCGACAGTCGCCGGAAGCACACGATCTACCTGCCCTGCGGCGACTGGGAGCGCGTCCCATGGTATGACGCGGTCAATCACCACCGGTTCATCCTCCACGGCGTCGGTTACTCCGGGCGATACCAGGGCGGCCGCGACCGGAGAGATCACGGAATCAACTCCGATGACTATATTTCCGCGGAGGTCCTCGAAGGCCACGCGCTGATGGTTGACTCGGGATGCTGGGGCCGCGAGGCCGTCCGCAAGTACTGGCTCGCCCAGCCCGTCGCCCGCAACCTGGCTCTCAGGAAGATCACCAGCACGCAGTTCGTCGACGGCGACATGCACCGCGCCATCGTGTCGTGGGACAACGGCACCAAGGTCTATGTGAACCGTGGCGAGGCCGCGTGGGATGTTGAGGGGCATGTGCTCCCGCAGTATGGGTACCTGGTACTGGGCGACGATCTAACTTCTGCCATCGAGACACGCGACGACACGTTCTCCGAAAGCTGCATCACGCCCGATTACTGGTACTGCAACGCGCGGACCTACGATGCCGACCGCAGATGGCGCATCCGGCCACGCGTCGAGAACCTCAAGTATCTCGGCGACCAGAAGTTCAGCTATGACTTCGTGTGGGAAGCCGACGAGCCCGCGCCGCGAGACATGAGAGTGTTCGTGCACTTCTACGGGGAGGAGGCGGGCCGCCCAGACGGCATCGTGTTCCAGGACGACCATAGTCCGGAGACACCAACCAACCAGTGGGACGGCACTATTCGCTACACGCGAGTGAAGGAGATTCCCGAAGACGCGGAGGGTGAGTACAAGATCGCTTTCGGGATGTACGACGCCCGGGGGCGCTTGCCGATGCGCGGTGCGATAGCCGGAGTGTCCGGTGGGAGCGCCGTATGGGTTGGCACGTTGCGTGTGGCTCGTGACGACAACGGGGTCACGGACATCGCCTTCGAATTGCCCCCGCCTGCCGAGGAGCCGCCGTTGCCGCGGATCAATCTCGAGGGGAAACCCATCGACTTCGGCTTCGCGGTCACCGACGGGGCAATCCGCATTGAGCGCACCCAGACGGGCTGGCGAGTCACGCCACTACCTGACAGCCCCGCGTGCGTGGTGGTTCTGCGCCTGGCTCAACTCGACTCACCGGGCGGAGCCGTGCAGCGTGTGGTGGCCATAGCGGACGACGGCACCCAGACGCCCGTATCCTTCGACGGCACGGAGGACTTGGTGAGGTTCCGGCATGAGGGGAAGGCCTTTGCCTACGATCTGACGCTCTGAGGTGGGACGAACGCGCACCGGGCGGGGAAATAACTGAGTCAGTTGATAGAGTGACGGGCGCGGGACCTGATCAGCATGGCCCCGCGCCCGCTGTTCCTGTCGTGTGCGTCTGAGTCGGGTGCTCTACTTCGAAAACTCGATGACCTCGGCGCCGGCCAGAGTCACGTAGTCCTGGGCCCGCATCTCGACCGACCGTGTACGCTCCCCAGCGTTGAAATCGATCCACTCGTTCTCCAGCAGCGTCGGGTCGACGATCACCCGCAAGCCGAATAGGTGGCCGAAGGGTGGTACGCCGCCCGGCCGGCACCCCGTGGCATCCATCACCTTGTCGGCGGACGCCATCTGCACGCGCTTCTGCTCCAAGGCCTTCTTCAGAGCCTTGAAGTCAACCTTGCTCGCGGCTGAGATCACGGCCAGGATAAGCTCATCCCCGCATTCGAGCACGAGAGCCTTCGCGCCCTGCTCCAAGCGCGTTCCGCGAACCGCAGCGGCCTCCTCGCTGGTCCGGACGGCTTCGTGTTCCATCGTCCGGTACTCGACGCCGCTTTCCTCAAGCACCCCGATGATCGTGTCGTAGACGCGCATAGGCTCAGGGAACCCTCCGTTTCGGTCATTGTTCTGCATGGATGGACGCAGTTCGGCGGTCAGTCATTTCGCCACGGAGCGTGAGAGCCCTTGGCGGCTTCGGGGAATGTGGCGGGCGGAGCGCAGCATGCGAGACGTGTCAGGAGCGTCTTGGTTCTCGGTTGCTGCGTCGCGGTCGTCGCGGCTTTGGCGCCGGTCGCCTGGTTTGTCGGTAGAAGAGCGGGCGAGAAGAGACGCGCACGGGAAGTGATCGCGGCCCAGCCGCCCGGATTCTGGGGGGAGCTACACTTCCCCGTCATTCCGGGAGGCGCGCTGGTGGTGGGCATCCCGGCAGACGCGTCGGCCCGCGCGTTGCTGCGGGAGGCGTCCGAGGATTTGGAGACGGTGCTGGGCGACAAGGTCGACACACTGATGCCCGGTGGCGCTCGCAATGAGACTCGAGCCCGCGTGTGGTGTGTTCCTGTGCGCATCATCAACATGTCCGCAACTGCGCAGCATGTGCGGCAGAGCTTCACACTGATACTGCGCCGTGACGGGACGACTGAATACGCACTTGAGACTGCGCCGCGTCAGGTTCTCCCCCTGTTGGGGGAGAGCGGCTTCAAGCACCAGGCTCTGCTGGAGGCGGCGTCGCGCTTGGCACCCGCACTGGCGACCACAGACTGGGTCGTTGTGTTCATGGTGCCCGCGGATATCCCACGCGACATGGGCCGCATCCAGGCCGTCGATTGCCGTGTTGACCCGTATGGCTTCGGGCTCGAGTGGAAGGACTAAGCACCTCGCTTCGCGAAAGTGGTTGCGTAGTTGAGCGCGGCTCCCATGGGATGGGCCGCATCCCAACCAGGAGACACCCGACATGGCAACCAATCGAGACGAACAGATCGTCCAGGCACTCGCATCGCAGGGAAAGATCGGCGCGGCGCAGATCGCTGCCGCCCAGGAGCTCGCAGAACGCGCCGGCAAGAGCGTCGTCGCGGCGCTCGTGCAGGGCGGCTACGTGACCACGAACGAGATCGCGGAAGTGGCCGAGTCGCTGGGTGAGGATGCAGAGGCTACTGGGGAGCCTTCGTCGCCCCACGAGCCTGCGGCCGCAAAAGGGCAAGAGGGTCCCGCCCGGGCCGGACACCGTAGCCCGCGGACGCTCCGACCCACGAAGACGTCTCTCGCCAACTACCGCGTGGACCCCGACGCCTTGCGTGAGGTGCCGAAGGTAGTGGCTGAGGAGCACAAGGTTCTCCCGCTCACCGTCAGTGATCAGCGTCTCCTGGTGGCGATGGCCGACAAATCGGACGTGTTTGCCGTGGACGCCGTGCGGGCGCGGACCGGGAGACGCGTCGAGGCCGTGGAGGTCGAGGAAGCCGAGCTGATGGCGGCCATCGACGAGTACTACAAAGTGCAGGCGCAGAGTCTCGTCAGCACCACGGCCACAACCAAGGATATCGAAGGGATCGTGCGCCTCGACGCCGGCGAGGATCTGGGGATCGGCGTCGATAAAGCTATCGTCGACATGATCGACGAGGGCCCTGTGGTGCGGATCGTCACGTCCCTCCTCCGTGAGGCCATCCGGCAGCGCGCGTCCGACATCCACATCGAGCCGGGGCCTGAAGTATTCAAGGTTCGCTACCGGGTCGATGGCCAGTTGCTGCAACAGACGACGCTCGACATGGACCTGCACCCGGGCGTGGTCTCCCGGATCAAGATTCTCGCCGAGTGCGACATCTCAGAGGGCCGGCTGCCCCAGGACGGCCGCTTCAGCACGACCGTCGATGATGCGGTGATCGACCTGCGTGTCTCGACACTGCCCACCTTCTGGGGAGAGAAAGTCGTCCTGCGACTTCTCGACCGCAGCCGCGTGCTCGTGTCCCTGTCCCAGCTCGGTTTCTCGACGGACACACTCCGCGACTTCGAGCGCCTGATCCGCATGTCCCAAGGCATGATCCTCGTAACCGGGCCGACCGGGAGCGGTAAGAGCACAACGCTTTACTCGGCCCTGCATGCGATCAACGATGAGACCCGGAACATCACCACGGTTGAGGACCCGATTGAGTACGAGGTCAGCGGCATCAACCAGACTCAGGTCCTGCCGAGGATCGATCTGACCTTCAGCCTGGCGTTGCGCCATATCCTCCGCCAGGATCCCGACGTCATCCTCGTGGGTGAGTCGCGCGACCTGGAGACAGCCGAGATGGCGTTCCGAGCGTCCCTGACCGGTCACTTGGTTCTCACGACGCTGCACACGAACGACGCCCCGAGCGCTGCCACGCGTCTCATCGACATCGGCATCGCCCCGTATATCATCGCTTCATCCGTCATCGGCGTCCTCGCCCAGCGTCTCGTGCGCCGCGTCTGCCCACACTGCCGCGAGACCTGCACCGCCACCGACATGGAACTTGAGCGGCTGCAGTTGACCCCCGAACAAGCAAGTAAGATACAGTTCCACAAGGGCCGAGGGTGCTCGCGCTGCCGCAACACGGGCTTCTCAGGCCGTGTGGCCGTGTACGAGTTGATGGTGATGAACCAGGAACTGCGCGATTCCATCGCGGCAGGCGCCAATTCATCAGTTCTGCGGCAGATAGCGCTCCGCACCGGCATGAAAAGCTTGAGGTATGACGGGCTGCTGAAGATCAACCAGGGGATCACCAGCGCATCGGAAGTCATCCGGGTATCGTTTGCCGGGGACGATTTCTGAGTGGCCCCGGTCCCACCCGCGATCGCGGCATCCGGCGTCTGGTAAGGTCTCCTGTCAGGCGGACCCAATACCGGTCTGAGGACCGGCGCGAGGTGAACAGAATGCCATCCATCGAGCACCAGATAGCCGTCGCCGACTTCGCTCGCGGACTATCGAGTCTCATCAGCGCAGGTGTTCAGCTTGGCGTTGCACTGCGCGCTGTCGAGGCCAACACAAGCAATCCTCAGCTCGCCGACGTCATTCGCGACGTCCAGTCTCGGGTCGAGACCAGCGATTCTTTGAGCCAGGCGATGGCCAACCACACCGACTGGTTCTCGGCGGTGGCGGTCTACTTGATTCGGGCCGGTGAGGTCGCGGGAGTGCTTGACGAGACCCTTGTGGCCTGGGGAGACATGATCGACCGAGACCTGGATCTGCGCGACAAACTGCAGTCCTACCGGGCAATGGCGCGACTTGCCCAAGCGGTGTCGGCTCGCCCGCTCTCGACGTGGGAGCAGGAGATCGAGGCGACCTTGGGCAAAGTGCAGCCCCGCGTCAATGTGTCCCTGTTTCTCTATGGATTCGGGGTGATGGTGGGGGCCGGTGTGCCGATGACCCGGGCCCTTGCGGAGGCCGCTGCAGCCCTCGACGGTGACGCGGCGCGGGCTGTACAGCAGATTGCCGCCGACCTGCCGTGGAACGGTGGCGGGAAGCTCCACGAGCGGCTCGCAGATCTGCCCGGGATGACCCCGGTGGCTGTCGAGCTGCTGCATGTCGGAGAGGACGCCACGATGCTGGACAGCATGTGCATCAAGGCCGCCGAAGTGCTGCGCGCCGAGACAGAGCGTGAGCTGCGCGGGACTATGGATGCGTGCCTCACCATCGACCCGGAGGAAGCGTAGCCGGGCTGCCCGCCGGCGTAGCGCACCCATGGCCGATAACGAACTCGCTGGGCGATCAAGCAGCCTGTCCGCCGCGCAATTGCAGCAGGCCCTGACCCTCCTTGAGGCCGACGAGCGTCTCGAGGAGGTGCTGGGTGGCTCCCCGTTGGATGCCCTTGTGGTGGTGGCCGAGGGCGGCGGGTTGGCGATCGCGCCGAAGCCCGAAATCTGGCTCAATGAGGCCGCCCGGCAGATCGTGGCGGAATGCGTGCAGGCGGCCCTGACCCGGGCTCACGCGCAGCTCGAGACTTCGTCCCTGCGTGACGCGCCCGCCGAGCGCAGGGCGTCCACTGCCGGGCCGAACCCCCATGTCATCGCCGCCCGTTCGCACCTGGAGGCCGGTAATCCGGGTCGCGCCCTAGAAATTGCCCAGAGCGCTCTGGCCCGCTGGCCTGAGAGCACCGAACTGCGCACCTACCACGCGCTGTCCCTCAACGCCCTCGGGCATCTCGCCGAGGCCGCCCAGGCCTTCCGCGAGGTCATCCGGCTCGACCCCGAAAGTGCCTTCGCTCACGGGAACCTCGGCCACGTTCTCGGCCGGCTGGGGCGGTGGCAGGAGGCCTTGGAGAGCGCGGAAGCGGGGCTCAAACTCGCTCCCGACGACCCCGTGCTCTTGCACACGTCAGCCCTCGCGAAGGAGAACCTCGGTCGCTACGAGGACGCCAAGGGCGACATGGAGCGGGCCCTGAGCATCGACCCGTCCCTGCCCGGCGGCCCGAGCGATCTGCAGCGCATCGAGACCTCGTACAAGCTCGACGCTGAGATCTGTCTCCTTGACGAGCATGGCACTCAGAGTGACCAGGACACCGATGAACTGGACGTGGAGCTGGTCGAGGAACAGGCTGTGCCCGCAGGCGAGCGTGCCGACGGACCGGCTCCACAGCCCCCGGGCGATGAGGGTGAACCGGACGGCGACGCCCGCTGGGCAGTGGCCTCCCATCGCTCCGCCGGAGGGCCGGAGAAGGTCTGCGAAGAGTGCGGCGCGACGAACCCGTCGCAGACAGCCTTCTGCGTTCAGTGCGGCCGCCGGATGGACTGACAGCAGCTCCGCCAGGCGGATGCTCTACTGGGGATCGATCCAGGCTCCGCGTGAAGCATTATCACTCGGTCAGCACGCAGTTCATACTTGCCTTCATCCATTCAGGGACGGGACGAGCAATCATGCGCATCGCCATCGGCGGCATCTCACACGAGACCAATACTTTTGCTCAAGGCCTCACGAGCCTCGAGGACTTCAAGCGTCAGGGAGGCTTCCCGGGGCTCCTCGTCGGGGACGAGATCATAGAGCATCTGCGGGGCAAGAACATCGATACCGGCGGGTTCATTGACGCCGCGGAGGCGATCGGATTCGAGCTCGTGCCGCTGATCTGGACCTTCGCCCAGCCGTCCGGCATCGTGCAGCAGGAAGCCTACGAGGAACTCATCAACCTGCTTACCCAGCGGCTGGAACAGGCCAAGCCGGTCGATGGCGTCCTGCTCGACTTGCACGGCGCGATGGTGACCGAGGAACTCGAGGATGCGGAAGAGAACATTCTGGATCGCGTGCGCGCCGTCGTCGGCCCGGACATACCCATCGTGGCGACGCTGGATCTGCACGCCAACATTACGCCGGCCATGGCGGCCGTTGCCGACACCCTCGTCGGCTACGATACGTATCCCCATGTGGACTGCGCCGAGCGCGGTGAGGAGGCCGCGCGCCTGATCGCCGACACGGTCGAGGGTCGCGTCCATCCCACCACCGGATATCGCCAGATTGACATGCTGCTCGGGCCGCCGAAGCAGTGCACGCTGATATCCCCGATGCGAGATGCCTTTGATTTTGTACGGGAACTGGAACAGCGCCCGGGGATCCTGGATATCACGCTATCAGGCGGGTTCCCCTTTGCGGACATCCGCCATGCGGGAGCGTCCGTCGTCGTCAATGCCGATGACGCCCCGGCGCTTGCCCAGAAGACCGCCGATGAGGTTGCTGACTACATGTGGCAGCACCGCGAGGAGTTCCGTCTCGAACTGACGCCGGTCCGCCAGGCCATCGACGACGCGATCGCCGCCGAGCGAGGGCCTGTTGTGCTCGCCGACGGCTCCGATAACCCCGGCGGGGGAGCCCCGTGCGACGGAACCGTCATGCTGCGTGAGTTGATCGACGCCAATGCGTCTCGTGCGGTGGTCGCTCACATCTGCGATCCGGGGGCTGTGGCGGAAGCGGTGGCTGCCGGCGTTGGCAGCGACATCACCCTCACCATCGGGGGTAAGACCGATAGCCTTCACGGCGACCCGTTGACCGTCAGCGGGCACGTGCGCCTGATCTCCGACGGCATCTACCACAATCAGGGCCCGATGATGACGAACATGCCCGTACACCTGGGGCGCACTGTTGTTTTCGTGATTGGCGGCGTGGAGGTGCTGCTTACAGAGAGGCGGGCACAGCCCTTTGACCGGCAGTGCCTGTACAGCGTGGCGATTGACCCCTCTGAACGGCTGATCATCGGCCTCAAGTCGGCTGTGCACTTCCGGGCCGACTATGCGCACGTCGCGAGGAAGATCGTCGACCTGGACACCCCCGGGATCCACAACCCCGATGTCACCCGCTACGAGTACAAGAGGCTCCGGCGGCCCATTTGGCCCCTCGACGAGTGAGCCGGCCGGGAGCAAGGGTTGCGTTGAAGAACTCACTCATGTAGCTGCGGGGTGGTCATGTCGTGCAGTAACCGGGGCCCCGCCGATTGTGCAACATCGGCATCCCACGGCTATCTCAGGTTTCTCGACACAACCTCCACCCGCGCCCCAAGACACGGAAAAGCCCGCCCCTTCGCAGGGCGGGCTTTCGACAGCAGTGCGGGGCCTCAAGGGCTCAGCGCGAGTAGACGCCCTCCAGTGTGGTCTTGGCGAGGACACTGTCTTTCATGGCCGCCAGGACCTTGTCCTTGGTCGCCTCCGGCTCCAGCCCCAACTCCTTGCCCACCGCGTAGAGCGTGAACTGGTAGCGATGCGGCCTGCCTCTCGGCGGCGCCGGGCCGCCGTAGCCGACCTTCGGCCACGTATTGAGGCCCTGCATCAGCGCCGGTTCATCGACCGTGCCCTGCGTCGGTATGCCTTCAGGCAGGCTTGTTGCCTCCGGCGAGAGACCATACAGGACCCAGTGGTTCCATGTGCCCACCGGCGCGTCCGGGTCGTCGCAGATTAGCACGAGTTCCTTCGTCCCCTCGGGCGGCGCTGTCCATGACAGCGGAGGAGAGATATCCTCTCCGTCCCCGGTGTACTTCTCTGGGATTCGCGTCTGGTGAGCGAACGCCGTGCTGGTCAGTGTGAAGTCCACGTCCACTTCATCCCCTTCGGAGGGCGCCGCATTCCCGGGCGTCGGTGCCATGACGGCGGGCGCACCAGGCGGTGGCTGTGCGGGTGGCTTTGGGCAGCCGCTCAGGGCCGCGAAGGCACCGAGAACCAATAGCACGACACCAAGCGCCAAGTCATCACGGTGGCGTCTCATGGTCACCATTCCCCTGCTATGGGAGGCGTGTTGATCGCACGGCTCAGGCGTCACGGTCCGTTGTCGCCGCGTGTCCGCCACCTGACTAGTCCTGGTTCGGGCGCCACACATCCTGGTGTATGAACCCCGTATCGGGGTACTGCTGCCAGAGCGCCTTCGCCTCGCCGCTCTTGCGGTCGTAGTACTCCTGGCTGGTCTCTCCGAGGCAGCCCTCGATCAGCTTATTGTCCTTGTTGTACACCAGCATCAGGGTACCCTTGCGGAAGTACTCGTAGTGCTTGGCAGACTCTATCCGGTCCACCTTACACTCGCGAACGGTGCCGGGGTCGTCCCGACGGCTCTGCGGCTTGCCGAGGACAGCCGCCACCTGCTCAGGTGTCATGCCCTGGCGCAACTGGCCGATCTCCTGGGCGCCGACTTGCGGGGCCGCGTTCGCGTTCTTGAAGAAAATGTAGACCGGAGCCGCGATGGCCAGGCCCAGAGCCAGGAGGAGGAACACCTTGAGGATACCCTTCCAGGCATCGGACTGGTCGGTAGTCTCAACCGCCGCCACAGGGCGCCGATAGCCCGGGGTGCCATACGCGGCGGGCGCTCCGGGGCCTCCGCCGCCTGATCGCGGTGGCGGGCTTGTCGAGCGTTGCGCCGGTGTTCCGGGGGCGACGCCAGGCGCTCCCGGGCCTCCGCCGCCTGATCGCGGTGGCGGGCTTGTCGAGCGTTGCGCCGGTGTTCCGGGGGCGACGCCAGGCGCTCCGGGTGCCCCCGCACGGCTCTGGGGCGCGGCACCGGGGGCATCCTTCGGCTCACTCTCGCCTCGTGCTTGTCGTTCCTCTGCTTCTTTCTTCCGCATCCATTCCTGCACCGCCGGGGACGGCGGGCCTGTCTTGGGCTTCGCTTTCCGTGCCACTCCAGGTTCCTCCCTTATGGGATCGGCGGCCCCCCCAACACCGGCACTCGAGTTCAGCCTCTGCTGTTGTCCGCGCCCATCCCGCCACAAGTCCCCACGAGAATCGAGGCGCTCTACCTTTACTTCGCCGTGTCGGCCTCAAAACCTGCTATTGAAAGACAGTTCTGCGCATATTGTCCAGCAAGTGTGGTAGGCGTGACCGAGAACGCCCTTCACTGCCCTCTGGCCTGCAGGCGTTCTGCTTGGGGCTAAGGAATTGACCGACCGGGAGCGACTGTGAGACAATGCGCCGGGTGGATTGCCGGGGGGCGTGGGGTCCATCGGCCCGGTCTACGCGGCGATCAGGATGGCGGCCCGCATTCACAGCGTGTATCCTGGCGGATGCGTGGTGCCCTGCGATGTGGCCCAGCCAGGATGGGTCATCCCGGAGCGCAAGGGCGTTACCGAACCGGTGTCAGTATGATCTGAGGACGTGGGAAGGGACCGTATGGCCTTGGTGAGCGCTGTACAGGATGCCGTCCACAAGATCGTTCGGAACGAGAACCTGACCCTCGAGGAAGCCCATGGCGCCCTCGACGTGGTCCTGCGGGGCGAGGCAACCGATGGGCAGATCGGCGCCTTGTTGGCCGGCCTGCGTATGAAGGGCGAGACCCCGGCGGAAATCGCCGGCTTCGTCAAGGCAGTGTGCGACCGCGCCGTGCACGTCCCCACCAGTCGTGAGGACATCGTCGACATCTCGGGCACCGGCGGCGACGAGGCCGATACCTTCAATATTTCCACCGCAGCGGCGCTGGTAGCCGCGGGGGCCGGCGTGCCCGTGGGCAAGCAGGCAAACCGCGCCGTCTCCAGCCAGTCAGGCAGTGCCGACGTGCTTCGAGCCCTTGGCGTCGGCCTCAATGTCACGCCGGCGGTCATCGCCGAATGCCTCGATGAGATCGGGATCGCCTTCCTGCACTCACCGACGCTCCACCCGGCCATGCGCTACGCGATCACTCCTCGGATGGACCTTGCCCTGCGCACTGTCTTCAACGTCATCGGGCCGCTGTGCAACCCCCTCGGCGCCAAGCGTCAGGTAGTGGGCGTGTTCAATGCCCAATACACGGAACTGCTGGCCACGGCGCTGCAGATGCTCGGGGCGGAGCGCGTCTTCGTCGTCCACGCGATGGTCGGGATGGACGAGCTATCCACTTGCGGAGACACTCAGGTCACTCACGTGCACTCGGGTGATGTCTCGAGCACCCTCTGGAGCCCAGAGCAGTTCGGGATCGAGCCGGCGGAGCTTGAGGAACTGGCCGGCGGGCCACCGGACCGGTCGGCGACGATCATCAACAGCGTGCTCAATGGCGAGCCGGGCGCGGCCCGCGACATTGTGGTGTTCAACGCCGCCGCCGCCATCTGCGTTGGCGGGAAGGCCACCGATGTGCAGGAGGGCATCCTGATGGCTGCGGAAGCCATCGACTCCGGCGTTGCGGCCGCGAAGCTCGCGGCTGTGCGTGAGTTGACCGCTCTCGGCTAACCAGCATGAGCGTCCCCATCCTCGAAGGCAGCAGTAGCCCCCGGCCGGCCCGAGAGCAAGACCGATGCGAACCGGCGGGCGGCAAGCCATACGGAGCCACCCAGACCATGAGTCAGACGACTCTCGACCGAATCGTGGAGAACCGCCGCGCACAGGTCGAGCAACTCAAGCGCGAAGTACCGCTATCCGCCCTCGAAGCGCGGATTGAGGCCAATGACCCGCCTCGCAACTTCTCGGCGATGCTGCGGGGACCCCAGGTGAAGATCATCGCCGAGATCGCCAGGGCGAGCATCGAGAGCGGTCCTTTCATGCAAATCTACGATCCGCGTGTCCTGGCACAGGAGTTCTCGGGCAATAACGCGGCCGCGATCAGTTGTGTCACCGAAGAGACCTGCTACGACGGCGACGGCTTCCTCATCCACCGCGCACGGAACTACATGCCTCTGCCGGTCGTGCGGCGCGACTTCATCATTGATGATTACCAGCTCTATGAATCAAGGGCGCTGGAGGCGGACGCGGTCAACCTGGTCGCAGCCACTCTCAGCGACCTGAACCTGCGGCTTTCGCTGTCCCTCGTCCGAGACCTCGGAATGGATGCGATGGTGGAGGCCTTCGGCGCGCAGGATATCAAGCGCGCCCTGGATGCCAACGCTAAGGTCGTCGCGATCAACAACTGGGACCTCGATGCCCCTACGGCCAACATTGAGCGCACCGTGCAACTGGCCGGACTCGTGCCCGACGATGTGATCCTGGTGAGTATCGGGGGTGTCCGCAGCCTCACAGATGTCAAACGCCTGGCGGTGAGCGGCGTTGATGCGGTGCTGGTGGGCTCGATGCTGATGCGTAGCGAGGAGCCGGGATGGATCTTGCGCCGGCTCACCGGCGTCGATGCCCAGCCGGGACGGCGCTGACGCCGCACACTCCGTTCTGGTCTGGTGACGACAAGCCGTCCCTGTGCTACACTCAGAATCTGAAGGGTCCTTGACGGCAATCCAGCGAGGTGTGCGCGATGGGCGACGGACGGATGTACGAGCACACGGAGTACCTGCACCCGATTTTCAACGCGCTCATCCTGCTGTGCATCGCCACCTCCGCGGCGGCGAGCGTGGCTGTTGTCATGGGCGGCGAGGGCACGAGTGCGGACGCATTCGGCGTAGTCATTGCCGTCGTCGTCCTGGTCCCGGTTTGGGTGGTCTTCAGCCGGACGCGTGTGGAGGTCACCCAGGAAGAGGTCGTCTTGACGTGGGGCCTGGTCGGCCGGCCTCAATCGCGGTTCTCCCTGTCTGACGTGGAAGCGTTCCGCGTGATCACGTTCAGGCCGCTGTGGGACTTCGGCGGATGGGGCTGGCGAATGGGTCGCGGCGGCTCGCGGTGCTACAATCTACGCGGCAGTACCGGCGTCGAATTGAGGATTGCTGGGCGAAGCTACATCATCGGTGTGAGTGACGCGCAAGGCCTCGCCGAGGCTATCCAGACAGCCACAGGCAAGCAACCTGAGACGCCCGGCGACTGGGCATCCGGAGCGGCATAGCAATCCATGGGCACGATGCAGCAGCGAGTTCTCCTCTTGATCATCGCCATCTCCCTCGTGGCAGCCGCGTGGTGTCTCTGGCCGCGCGTGCAGTCCGAGATGCAGAACCGAACCGTGGCGATCGCCGTCGAGTACCACCGTGTCCAGCAGCTCGCAGGGCTATGCGGCAAGACTCCGGCTCAAGTTCTCGCCATGCTCAAGTCTGCGGGAGCCACCCATGTGATCATCCGCGAGGATTCCCTGCGTGACCTGCTGGACGCCAAGCAGTTGACGGTGATCGAACAGTCCTCCGGGATCGGGTTGTCCCCCGCACCGGGAATCCGCAGCCGCGTGTTCACCACTCTGAGCAGAGTCTTGCCCGGCGCGACCGTAACGGACGACGGCGTCCTGTGGTATCAGGACGCCGCGGCGATCGCCGCCCTGGATCCTGTTGGCGTCGGGTACTCGGAGCAGGCGGTGGCAGATGCGCAGACCGCCGGGCTGAGCATCGTCGCCCGCCCTGTCGGCGAGATGACGATACGCAAGGAGAGCATCGACGCCTCCCTTGATGCGGTGCAGTGGATCGGCGCCGACATCGTGATATTCGCCGGGATTGAGGTCTTCGGCGTTCATGACCTGGTGAAGTACGCCGGCGAGCAGATGAACGAGCGGGACATTCAGTTCGGCTACATTGAGATGGCCGCGCAGTTCGGCGAGGCGAAGCTCGCCGGCGCTGTGCAATCGCGGATCATCCGCTGCCATGCGCTGGCGGTGGGGGAGATGGTGAAGGTGCTGCCGAGCAAGGCCATCGACCGATTCGCGTTGGCCGTTCGGGAGCGCAACGTCCGCCTGTGCTACATCCGGCCGTACTTGCAGGGAGCCGACGACCCGGTTCAGGCCGCCATGGACTTCACGGCCGGCGTATGCGGCGCCATCGCCAAGTCCGGGCACCGACCGGGGACGCCACAGCCGTTCACACCGCTTTCTGTTGCGCCGGGCGTGCTCATGGTTCTGCTAATCGGAATCGGCGCCGCGGCCATCTGGCTGCTGCAGACCCTCTTCAGTCTCAGCCCGAAGGCGTTCGCCGCATTGCTGGTTGCGGACGTTGTGCTGTCCGCAGGTTGCGCGTTCGTCGCGACCGGCCTTGCGCAGCATGTCGGCGCACTGGGCGCGGCGATTGTGTTCCCGTCCCTGGGTCTGCTGATTATGCGGCCGCGTGAGGGCAGCGAGCGGCCAGATGTGTGGCAGGGCATGGGCCTGTTCTTCATCGTTGCCGGGATCAGTCTCTGCGGGGGCTTGCTTGCGGCCGCGTGTTTGAGCGATCTGCCGCACATGATGCAACTGGCCACCTTCCGTGGCGTCAAGCTCGCCCAGGTGACGCCGCTGTTGCTGGTGCTGATCGTCTTCGCGGCGCGGTGTGCACCGGCCTACGTGTCGGCGCGGGAGAAGCAGGCCCCGGGAGCGCCGGAGTGGCCGGCGTTACGCGAAGGGGCACTGGAAGCCCTGTCAGCCGTGGTCAAGTACTGGCACGTGGCGCTGATCTTCGCCGGAATGGCCGTGTTGGCGATCCTGGTGATGCGCTCCGGCAACGCGACACCTATGCCACCGTCCGGGCTGGAACTGAAGGTGCGAGCCGTCCTGGAGGACCTGCTTGTCGTCCGGCCCCGCAGCAAGGAGATCTTCTTCGGGCACCCGATTCTGATCATCACGCTGGCCTTCCTCGCCGCGGGCCGGAGACGCTGGCTGTGGGTGGGCATGCTCCTGGGCGCGATCGGGCAGGTCTCCCTCGTCAACACTTTCGGCCACATTCACACGCCGCTGGTCATCTCACTAATCCGCGTGTTCTACGGTCTCTGCTTGGGAGGCGTCGGCGGGATCGTCGCCTGGGCGATTGGTTGGGCGGCTCTCGGCATGTACAGGCGACTGTCATACGCGCCCGGGCCGGATGCAGTCGACCCACCGGCCTCGGACGACTGAGCCGTTACCAACCCGGAGTCCCACTTGCCCCCATGCGATTGCTCATCTCCGGATACTACGGGTTCAACAACGCGGGCGATGAGGCGGTGCTGGCCGCGATGCTCAGTGGCCTACGCCGTCGGTTCCCGGAGTGTGAGCCATGCGTGCTGTCTTCCGACCCGGGGGCGACGACGGCGCAGCACGGCGTCGCGGCGGTCCAGCGCTGGTCGATTCGCGAGGTGTGGCGCGCCCTAGGCGGCGCTGATGTGCTACTCCAGGGCGGCGGCGGCCTGATCCAGGACGCAACCAGCAGAGCATCCTCGCTGTACTACCTCGGAATCTTGCGCATGGCCCGGCTTCGGCGCGTACCTGCGATGGTCTTCGCTCAGGGGATCGGTCCGCTGTCGTCGGCTGCCCTGCGCCGGCTTGCCGGCCGGGAATTCGCGCGGACGAGAGCCATCACCGTGCGCGACGAGGCTTCGTTGCGGGAACTGGCTCAGATGGGCGTCACGCATCCGGACCCCGTTCTGACGGTGGATCCGGCTGTTCTGCTTGAGCCTCGCGATGAAGGTGTCGATGACGCGCTATGCGAGTTGGGTGTCGATCCAGCGCTTCCGCGGGCCATCGTCACGGTGCGCCAGTGGCCTGGGTCTGATGACGCCATTGCGGCCTGTCGCGAGGCGACGCGGCGACTTCTGGAGTTCCATGGGATGCAGGTGCTGGTGGTGCCCTTCCAGGAGCCGGATGATGTCGCGCCCGCGGAACTCGTGGCGCAGGCCCATCCCCAGGCGCGCGTACTGAGGGGCGTTGGTGATGTGCGCGGCCTCGTGGGACACATCGCCCGGGCGGAACTGGTGATCTCGATGCGGCTGCACGCGCTCATCTTCGCGGCGGCGCAGTCAGTGCCCGCTGTCGGCGTCGCCTACGACCCGAAGGTGACGGCGTTCGCCCAGCGCGCAAGGCAGCGTGTGGTCGAGCTGGCGGACTGTACGGTGGCGAGGATGCGGGAACTGGTGGATGAGACCGTGGCGACTGCGCGGCTCGACGCCACGCGGCGAGATCAGACGGCCGCTGAGCTCCGGGAGACGGCGGAACGCAACTTCGACGTGCTGAGTGAGTTGCTGGGGCGGATCAGGGGGAGTTAGACGCTCAGTGCTCTGTCTGCCTCCTCTTGGGATATCCCCTCGATGGCGATGGTCTTGTCCCGCGACTTCTCCCCGGAAACCACCGAGATATCACTGGCGCGGACCCCAAGCTGCTTCGCGAGGAACTTCTTGAGGGCTTTGTTCGCGGCGCCCTCGACGGGGGGGGCCTGCAGGCGCACCACGACGGCTCCGCCACGGCGTCCGGCTATCTGGTTCTTCTTCGCCCTTGGGATGACGCGGAGACTAACGCGTGCCTGGGGCATGGCCCGCTCACCCGTTCAGAAGCCGGCGGCGACGATCACGCCGAAGGCCAGCAGATTGTGGAGCATGTGGACTGCGATGCTCGGCCAGAGGGTTCGCGTGCGCTCGTACAGGTACGCGAGCAGGATACCGACGCAGGCCACGGCCACCATGCTGATCGCCGCGAGACTCTGGTGTGCGAGAGCGAACATCGCTGCGCTGAGCACCACGGCAAAGGGTGGGGCGAAGCTTCGGCGCAGGCCCGCGTAGATGAACCCCCTGAAGAGGACCTCTTCCAGCACCGGCGCAATGACGCAGATCAGGACGAAGTAGACAGCGATCTCGGGCACGCTGCCCGCCTGTTGCAGCAGGTCGGTCGCGGAACGGGCCGCCATGGGCATTGTTGCCAGGCCGCTGCTGCGAATGAACGCCGCTGCGATGCTCAGCAGGGCCAGCATGACCCCGTACCCGGCCAAGCCGTACAGGACCCAGGAGAGCCGGAGGCGTTGCCCCAGGCCCACGGCTCTCAGAGGCGAGGACCGCAGTGCTCCCAGGCGCCGGTGCGCCAGGAACAGAGCGGGCGTGGCGAACAGCAGGTATGCAAGCAGGGCGACCAGCGGCAGGGCCCAGGGGGCCCGCGTGCTCAGGGCCCACTTGTCCACGGCCAGCCCGGCGAGAAGTCCGGACAGAACGACACCTACCAGCAACACGGCGGCGACCTCGACCGCGTCGAAGGGCGACCACGACACCGGGAACGGGGGCACCGTCCGGCGAGGCGGAGGCACTGTGAATAGGCGAAGGTACACGAACCGCAGGAGCAAAACCAGCCCCACGAGCGTCAGCCCGATGTACACAAGCGCCACGGTGGCGATCGCGCCGGCGAATGCACGGTCGCGGCTCGCAGAGATATGCCGGATCGCCGCGGCGTCTTCCAGTGCGCCGATGCGCCGGTAGTAGTCGGCCAAGACGATACGGTTCAGCCAGCCCGGACGGCTCTCGAGGGTTCCCCGCGCCTCGCGGAGACGCTCAGTGGGAATCGCTTCCGTGCTGTAGACACTGGAGACGGCGAAGTAGTAGTCGGC
>JALGSS010000586.1 GCA_029821745.1 Candidatus Zipacnadia bacterium | reverse complement strand
TTGACGCACGCCTGGTTGATGGCGAACTTGGCCGCGAAGTTGTCCACTCCGTCCACGACAAGGTCCACGCCCTGGAGCAGCTCACTCACGTTCTCGGCCTCGACCTTCGCAACAATGGCCTCGACCTTCACGTCGGAGTTGGCCTGCAGCAGCTTCTCGGCAGCGACGTGCCGTTGCAGGTTCGATAGCTCCACAACGTCATGGTCCACCAGTCTGAGATGCCCCACGCCGGCTCTTGCGAGCATGTTCGCCGCGGAGGTCCCGAGAGCGCCGATTCCCGCGATGAGGACCGTGGCGTCCCGCATCCGCTCCTGTCCAGTCTCGCCGATAGGCGCGAACAAGACTTGTCGCTCGTAGCGATCCTTCTCCCGTGCCGTCAGCATCAGTCCAGGTCCTCTCTCCATGTGATCGACATCACGCGAATGGCCGGGCGCCGGCGAGCCCCTATGCGCCGGCAACGGGCGGGACAATCGACAGCACGTCCCCGTCTTTGAGGGCAGTCGTCTCGCCATCGATGTCCGCAATATCGACCCCGCTGACAAAGACGCGCACGAAAGGCTTGAGGCCGCCGCAATCGGCGTACAGCGAGGCTTCCACGCCGGGATGGGCGGCAATGAGTCGTTCGCCGACGCCGCCTCAAAGGTCTTCTGCTGGTTCGTGTGCCTGCGCAACGGTGTGGGAAGCTTGATGGTTATGGGCAAGGTTAGGTTTCTCCCTTCGAATGGCGCTGCGTTAGCCCTACTGGCCGGCGCAGACCGGACAGCCGGCCCGGCGGTGTATCGCATATGTGTCGAAGCTCATGTCTTCCGCGTCATAGACGAGCAGCTTGCCGGTTAGGGGTTCCCCGTAGCCTGTGAGGACCTTGATCGCTTCGAGCGCTGTGAGAGCCGCCAACGACCCGGACAACGCCCCGAGGACACCAAAACCCTTGGGGTCCCACCAGTCCGGCACTTCGGGCACCAGGCACTCCAGGCAGGGCGTGTTCGGCGGCACGATGGCTGTGAGCTGCGCCTCCATCCCATTCATCCCGCTATCGATGAGCGGCTTGCCCTGACGCCAGCATTCCCGGTTGAGGATGAGCCTTTCGCGGAAGTCCGGGGATGTGTCGCAGACGATGTCGACCTGGGACACCCAGTCGGCCGCGTTGGTCTCATCCGCGTTGGCCTCGTAGGCGATAACGTCCACGTCGGGGTTGAAGCGCAGGAGGGTTTCCCTTGCTTGCGGGGCCCGGGGTTTGCCAATGCCGTCCCCGCGCATCAGTATCTGGCGGTTGAGGTTCGACGGCGTCACGTTTCCGCCGTGGGCGATGACGAGCTTGCCGATCCCGGCCGCCGCAAGCCACAGCGCCGTCGGCCCGCCCAGGCCGCCCAGACGGGTCACCAGGGCCGAGGAGTTCTTCAGCGTGGCCTGCGCCTCCCTACCGAAGCCCGGGATCTGGATCTGGCGCTTGTACTTCTCCAACTCGAAGTCGGTGAGCTCAATCACTGTGTTGTGCTCCTGTCCCGGGTTGTATTGTGGTCGCCAGGGCCCGCGTTGGGGTCAGAGTTTTCCTCGCACATCCGCGTACGGCACCCGATCACTTGTAGACGCGGGCCGCGGAGGCCTTGAAGCTCGCGTAGATCTCTTCACCGATATGCAGGTTCAGCCGTTGCTCGGACGCGTGGGTGATCTCGGCCGCGAGGGACACGCCATCCTCGACGGTCACCCGCGTGCGCCCGCCCACATGCGCCATTTCGCTAATGCGCCCGCGCAAGATGTTGAGCGCCGAACCACCGGGCCGCTCGCGGGACAGCGACACATCCCACGGGTTGCAGGTCAGCAGGGCATCGCCCTCTGCGTCATCGGTCGTGTAGAAGACCGCGGAGCCGCAGTGGATCTCCCGCAGTCCGTCCCGCAATGCTCCCGCCGTGCAAGGCAGCAGGTTGACGCCGAGGAAGTCCGCCACGAATTGAGTCCGTGGCCGCGAGAGCAATTCCGCACGGTCGCCGATCTGGATGATCCGTCCATTGTCCATCACGCAGATTGTGTCCCCAAGGCTGAGTGCGTCCACGACGTCGTGGGTGACGATGATTGTCTGCATGCCCAGCTCCGTGATGATCCCGCGCAATTCGCTCCGAACGTGCCGTCGCGTGCCCACGTCCAGGGCCGCGAGGGGTTCGTCCATGAGCAGCGCTCTGGGGTCACTGGCGATTGCCCGGGCGAGCGCGACCCGCTGCTGCTGTCCGCCGGAGAGCTGCCACGGTTTCTGGTTCTGAAGCCCCGTCAGCTTAACGCGCGTCAGAGCCTCGTGCGCCTGACGCTCTGCCTGTTTCTTCCCCACGCCCCGGGCCGTGGCCCCATACATGACGTTCTGCAGCACCGACATGTGAGGGAACAGGGCGTAATCCTGGAACACGACCCCAAGCCGACGTTCCTGAGGCGGGACGAGCACCCGACGCTCGGCGTCGACCAGCAGGTCGCCGTCAATCTCGATGGCCCCGGCGTCCGGTGTCTCTAAGCCGGCGATCAGCCGTAAGGTGGTCGTCTTCCCGCAGCCCGTGGGTCCCACGAGCGCCATGCAGGAGCCGCTCACGACCTCGAAGTCGACGTCGAGTGTGTAGTCTCTCAGTTGCTTGCTGAAGTTGACCCGTATCATGCCGCGTTCCCAACTCCCCCCAGGGCCCAGCGGGCGCCGACGAACATCACCGCTGAGATCAGCATCAGCATCACAGCTAGAACCAACGCCGCGTCTATGTCGCCTTGCATGGCCGTCAAGATGGCCAGAGGCATCGTGCGAGTGGTGCCGCGCATGTTCCCCGCGAACATGATCGTGGCCCCGAACTCACCCATCGAGCGCCCCCAACACAAGATCGCCCCGGATACCAGCGCGGGCCAACTCATCGGAATGGTCACCCGCAGGAAGGTGCGCAATTGGCTGGCCCCAAGCGTCTGCGAGGCCTCCTCCACGGAGCGCGGAACGACCTTGAACCCCGCGCGCGCTGCTTGAACAAGTAGCGGCAAGCCCATGAACACCTGCGCCAGGACCACCGCCACGCTCGTGAAGGGAATCCGCAGTCCCGCGACCATGAGCGCGTGCCCCAACAGACCGCGACGACCGAAGGCCATCAGAAGCGCCACGCCCGCGACAATCGGCGGGATGACAAGAGGCAACTGCAGCAGGGAGTCCACAAACCGTTTGCCTGGGAACTCGATGCGCGCCAACAAGTAAGCCGCCGGGCTGCCCAACAGCACGCAGATCACCGTGGCTACCAGGCTGGTCCTCAGGCTCAACCCCAGGGCCTCCAGCACCCACTGATTCCCCAGGGCTGCCCAGACATCCGCGGAGCGGACATTCAGTAGCAGCGCCAAACACGGGATGCCGATGAAGGCGGCGGCGACCGCGGTCAGCACGAAGGCTCCGGCGGTCATCGGGTCAGGCAGCCGCCTCGTGGCCGGGCGTCTTACGGGCGCTACACTGTTTTCTGCCACGTCCAGTACTCGCTGTGTCACTGTTGCCTTTCGGTCATCTGATGCGCCGCGTCGTCGCAGGCTATCCGGTGAGAAAGCACGGGCAGTCGTCCTTACATTGACCGATGTCCTCGGGCATGGTGATCAGCCGCAGACGCTCCACGATCCCCTGGGTCACCTCGACCGCCTGCAGCACGTCCTCCGGAGTCGTCGCGTGGCCCATCGAGAACCGGACTGCACCGTACGCCGCGCGGTCTGAGAGCCCCATCGCCTTCAGCACATGCGAAGGCTTCAGATCACCGGCCGTGCAGGCGGACCCCGTGGACACGCAGACGCCCCGGCGGCTCAAGTTCGTGGCCAGCGCCATGCCGTCGCAGTACATGAAGGCCATGTTCACGCAGTTGGGCACGGTCAGCGCGGGATCGGAGTTCACCCGCACCGCGTCCATCTCGCGCGGGAGGGCGTAGAGCACCTCACGCATCTGGGTCCAGCGCTCAACGTTCGCTTCCCGCTCCTCCGTCGCCAGGCGCACGGCCTCAGCGAACCCCACGATTCCCGCGACATTCTCGGTCCCCGCACGCAGCTTGCCCTCCTGCGGCCCGCCGTGAATCAGTGGCACGAGGGCCGTCCCGCGCTTCACGTAGAGGGTCCCCAGGCCCTTCGGACCGCCAAGCTTGTGGGCCGAGCAGGATAGCAGATCGCAGTTGATGGCTTGCACATCGACGGGCAGCTTCCCCAGCGCCTGCACGGCGTCCACGTGGAAGCGAACGCCATTCTCGCCGCAGAT
>JALGSS010000585.1 GCA_029821745.1 Candidatus Zipacnadia bacterium | reverse complement strand
CGCATCACCCGGATGAGGCAGTTGCGTGGCCTTCGTCCACGTGTAGCCCTCGTCGCTGGAGTATGACTGGTGCATGCCCGGCCGCATCACGGTGATCAGCCGCCCGTCGGCCAGCCGGGTCACCGATGCCTCGCAGAATCCATAGGAAAAACCAGCCGACTGTTCCGGGTCCACGCGGGCGGCAGCACCCCACGTCTTCCCGAAGTCGTTGGAGTGCATCATCGCGGTCTCGTAATGTCGGGGGCGGACGGAGACCGTACCGTACACCGGCAGGATGACGTGTCCGCCCTCGAGCTGCATCGGGGGGCCGGACTGGAAGACTGAACTGAGGCCGTCCACGTCATCATAGGGAGTGGAAGACACCGGGGTCGGCTCCTGACCCCATGTCTCGCCCCCGTCTATGGAGCGGACCACGAACACCTTCCCCTCCTCCACAGACAACTCTCCTTTCTTCTGGTACCGAAGCGTGAAGTAGGTCACCAGCACATCGCCGTTGCCGAGTTGGCGGACATGCGGATCACGGTCGTCCTCGGGCGTGTCGACGACCACAAAGGGCTCACTCCACGTGCGGCCCTCGTCGGCGGACCGCAAACCATACACCGCGCCTCCCCGAGGCGCCGCTTCACTCGGTGCGGTCACGTGGCCGGTCCCCCCGTAGAAAACAACAAACAGGTCGCCATTGCGCAGCCGACACACGTCAGGGAAGGCCTCATAATCGCCCCACGGCCCTGTATCGGTGATCTGGTTGAACGTCGTCGCGGCGAAGGCAACAATTGCGATCAGGAGAAGCAGGATCGTCATCGCGAGGGGGCTCATGTTGGCTCCTTTTGCTGCGCAGGGCTCTCTCCGGGCCCAAGAGTTTCGTTAAGCCTTTCGCCACAGTCCATGCGGCACCTGCGCTGAGATGCAACGCCTCCGGCGAGTTGTCGCAAGACGGCCCTGGGACGTACAATGTGGAGAGCCTGCGACGGCCACGCGAATACGGTACACGAGCCCATGGAGGACCCATGAAGACAGGCTTCCGGCACACGATGGTGACGCTCGCGCTGCTGCTGTTGGCGGGCGCGGCGGTGGGACAGTCGCTGGACCGCGAGGCGTTCTTTGAGAGACTCGACCTTGACCGTCCCGACCTCACGCGGGTTCGGGAAGCAGTGCAGGACGGGAGACTCGAGGAGGCCCTCGCGCTGTGGCGCGACGTCGTGGTCCAGCGCCTGCGGGAGCGCGACCTCGGGCAGTTCGGCTGGCATGGGTACAAGGGTCATCCTCGACCGGTCACCCTCGCGAAGCACTACTGCGGCACGGCATCCGAGAAGGATGTGGAGAAGTGGCAACCGAAGCGCGTCGGGGAGGATGGTGTCACAGCCCGGATCACCCAGGGGAACTTCGAGGAGCCATTCCCGTCCCTCGTCCACTGCTTCTGGCAGACCGGCGACTCGCTGTACCTGACGCGCGCGATGGAGTTGATCACCGACTTCTGCGCCACGAATCAGCCGGAGTACTGGCGCTGGTACAAGGCCCGCCTGCGCGGCGAGGACGTGCCCGAGACACCTGACCTCGATGAATGGCGCCTGAACGTGAACGCTCTCGGGACGGGCTGGCGACTGAAGAACATCATGCAAGTGCTCGCCGGGTTCTCCAAGTGCCTCGGGCCCGACAAGCCGGCAGACTGGGTCGACGTTCTCAAGCCCCTGGTCACGCCGGCACCCCGCGAGGGCCTCGACCTCATCGATCCTGAGCAGCTCGCGATCATTGCCATCTCCGGCTACGAACACCACACGGGCCGCCTGCTATGGTTCTGCCTGGAGCCCGGCGCGGTGCCGAACCAGCGATCCACGGGGCTCAAGGCCCTCGCGATGCTGAGCCTCATCTTCCCGGACTTCCGCCACGCCCCGGAGCTGACCGAGCTAATCGACCGCGCCTACACCGAGATGCTTCAGAGCAACTTCCTGCCCGACGGCGGCAGTCTGGAGCAGTCCTTCAACTACAACGAAGAGGACATGCGCGGGCTTGAGCAAGTCGCGGCTCTGCACGGGCCGGATGGGCCGGGTTTCGTCCAGGAAATGCTGGAGAAGGCGCGCGCCCGCCGAGAAGTCAGCGCCGGCCTCAAGACGCCGATTGGCGGCCTTCCCCAGGTAGGCAATTCTCACCAAACGCCGGGCGTGGCGATTTGGGAGAGTGACGAGGCCGCCCGCAAGTACAGCGAATGGCTCGCGGAGCACGAGGACCTGGCCGTGCATCCCCAGGAGTTCCTGTCGAAGGCGTATCCCTTCAGCGGGTACTATGCCATGCGCGACGGCTGGGGTCTGGAGGACTTGTACTTGTTCTTCATGAACGGCCGCCCCCAGCGCGGGCACTCAATGCGAGACGCGCTGTCGGTCCAGGTGACTGCATACGGACGTCAGATGGTGGTTTGTGGAGGCCCCCCGACGTACGGCAACCCGAGCAATCAGGACGCCCGCGGCGCCGACTTCTACTTGAGCGAGGCATCCTCGCTGAAGTGCAACACCGTGATCGTGGACGGGAAGTCCCAGGCGAAGAACACACGGTCAATGGCGACGGCCCCACAGACGCCGGTGCCCGGCCGCTGGCATACATCAACCCACTTCGACCTCGTGGATGGACGCTACGCCCTCGGCTACCACACGCCCGACAAGGACGACCGGCAACTCGATATGTCCGTAGAGCACGAGCGGACGGTGGTGTTCGTCCGCCAGGCGAAACTCTGGGTCGTCGTCGACCGAATGACCAGCCAGGAAGCCGACGACCACACGTACACGCAGATCTGGAACTTCCCCCCGTACACAGAGAGCACCGACCGGCGCAAAGCATTCGCGGGGTTCCAGGAGGATGAGTTCACCCTCAGCCCACAGCAGCGCCGGTTCGCCACGGCTGACCCGGACGGCCCCAACATCGCGTTCATGCAGTTTGGGCCCCGGGACATCGAGTACCGCAAGTACTTCGGCGATCGCGGGAACTGGTTGGGATGGTATGCTCGCAGCATCGGGGACGCCACGCCCGCGGCCGATGTCCACGCCAACTGGCGCAGTAGCGACGGCCAGTTGCTGGTCACGATCCTCGCGCCCATCGGCGCGGGCCAGAAGAGCCCCGTGGCGTCGACCGAGGCGCTGGATACCGAGGACGGTTCCGTCGCCGGGTTCTCGTGCGAGCTCCGTGGCGGAGGGCATCTCGCACTGCTCACGAGCCCCGAGCCACGGTCCCTCGAATTGAGGGGGTTCCGGGCAAGCGCGGACCTGCTGCTGGTCTCCGAGCAAAACGGTCAAGTGGCCGGGATCGCCCGCAAGGCGACCGAGGTGACAACGCCCGGGGGCGAGAGACTCGCGGCCGAGAGCGACTGCTTCGAGTTCGCGCAGCAGGCCGATGGCAACTGGAGCACCGACGCCATCCTCATCCCGGCGGTGCCGGAGATTCTGCCCGAACCGCGCGCAGTTCTGGACATGGCGGATCATCCCCCCATCACCATTGCCGGCGGCGGCGACGACACCGTGATCCGCTACACCCTCGACGGCACGGACCCGGACGACTCCTCCCCCATCTACCCCGAGCCCATCACACTCCAGGGGGAGACCACCGTGAAGGCCCGGCTGTTCCGCAAGGGCGCCCCG
>JALGSS010000584.1 GCA_029821745.1 Candidatus Zipacnadia bacterium | reverse complement strand
GAGAGCGCCGGTCCTGCGTGTGAAGTGGTACAGTCATCACCGATGCCTGCAAAGGGCAGCGGACGGAGTGCACAAACATGCTACCGGCTCAGATTCAAGGCCTCGGGGTTGTCGAAGAGGACACCGCGCGCCTCGCGAGCAGCCTCGGGCGTCACACCAACCTGGCTTCCCGAATACCGTGCACTACATGGCCGTCGGATGGGGGGGGGCCTCGTCGAGGCCGGCGCCACCGGTCGATTCACGAACGATCAGTGGCGGCTGGAGTGTGACGCGGCACCATGGATCGGAGTTGCCTTCCATACGGCCGCGAAGGATGGTCATCGAAAGCGAGGAGAGCTGCTCGATCGGGTGGGCAACGGTGGTCAGAGGCACATCGAGGAATTCCGTCCAGGGCTCATTGTCGTAGCCGGCCACGGCGATGTCGTCCGGGATTGTCAGGCCGGCCTCCCTGATTGCGGCGATAGCGCCGATCGCGGAAATGTCCGAGTGGCAGAAGATGCCCCGAATATCAGGTTGCTCCTCAAGCAGACGGCGCGTGACTGCCAGCGAACCATGAGGCGGATCCTCAGGACCGGTGAAGTAGATGATCTCGCGATCGATATTCCGCTCCTTCAGCGCGCGCCGGAACCCTTCAACGCGACCGCCGCGATCTGTCCCGATGAATGCCACCTTATCGCCTCTCCGGTCGAGCAGATGGGAGGCGGCGAGGTAGCAGCCGTGCGCTCGATCCACGGTGACGGCATCGCAGGGGACGTCAGGCGGAAGCTGGCTCGGGTAATCGGCCGCGATAATGTGGGTGTCTCGCGACCGGATGTCAGAGCACATCTCCGCGAAATCCTTCTCGCTGCGGTCGGGAGCCATCCAGACGATGGCTGTCGGCCGGGTGAGCATCAGGAACTCCACAGCGGCATCAGGATCGCCGAACATGTTGATGTCCGCGGTCATGACCGGGTGGTCGAGCGAATGCAGCGCGAGCTGCATACGGTTCGTCTTCCGCGCGCCCATCAGGTAGAAAGACTGCGGGGCCACGAGGATGATCAGCGATGACTTGCCTGATCGGAGAACGCGAGCGAATGGATCAGGGCGGTAGTTTGCCTCCCGGGCCGCCTCAACGATCCGTGCCCGGGTGGCATCGGCGACCCTCACATCAGGCTTGTTATTCAGCACCCGTGAGGCGATGGCCGGCGTCACCCCCGCCTTCGCCGCTATCTCGCGCAGTGTCACACGCTCTCGAGCCATGCAGTGCCACCTGGCGCTTTCTGAAAAGACCCGCCCAATCTGCTTGAGCAAACGATTTACCTCGCGACCTGAGAGATAATTATAGCGACTCTCCTGCGCCCGTCAAGTCCGTCTGCCGCGCACCAACGGTGCAGTTCATGCAGGAAGCGAGAGGAATATGAAAAGTTTTTCCCTTGAGTGGAGGTGCAGGAAGTGTAGCTGCTGAATGATTCGCCTGATGAAAAATCGTTTTCCCAACAAACACCTCGAATGCGCTGCTCGCCGCCCAGGCGGTAGCGCAGCAAGGAAGCGAGGTGGGGTGAATGAGTCTCGACGCGGCGAACGCACAGGTACGCAGGTGGGGCCGCCCGGCCGACGGCCTCGGCGCCGCTGTTCGTACTGCTTCATGTCTCGCCGCACCTTCAGACCTGCCCTCTCCCAGTCCACCGTGATGCTCGCCGGTACGGTCATGCCTGCCACCCGCCACTTCCGAGGTGTACATCTCATTCGACGGGGCCGAAAAGGAGGTAGCAAGATGCGCCATAGAAGCGGTTTTACCTTGATTGAGCTGCTGGTGGTGATCGCCATCATCGCCATTCTGGCGGCTATCCTGTTCCCGGTCTTCGAACGGGCACGGGCGAAGGCCCACCAGGCGTCTTGCCAGTCCCAGCTCAAGCAGATCGGGCTGGCCTTCCTGATGTACGCACAGGACTACGACGAACTCTTGCCGGAGGGTGAGGGGCTCTTCCACCGTGCCGATTTCCCCTACCTGCCGACGTGGGACATCAGCTACGATCCGTACCCCGGCAAGGGGGGCTGGGCGGTGTATATCGCACCCTACGTCAAGTCCGTCGCGGTCTTCGACTGCCCGAGCGGTCCGACCCACAATATGAACACCGGCTACAAGCGCAGCTATGGCTGGAACAGCGAGGGCACCGAAAGGTGCATCCCCGGGGTCAGTGGCTCACTCGAGTACCCGGCGGAGACTCATCTGGTCTGCGATGCGGCCTATCCGTATCTGAACCGCAGGGGCAACACGCGGGCGTACCTGGCGACCTGGTTGGGCCACAGCGAAACGAATCCCAAGAAGCGCGGAGACCGCCACAACGGCATGCACAATGTGGCCTACTGCGATGGCCACGTGAAGTCACTCGGGCGTGGTGACATCCTCAAGAACGCCGGGGGCGCCGCCAACAACAACATTCCGCCGTGGAACTGGGTGTGGACCGATTGAGCCGGCGGGCGAGGGATGAGGTTCACGCAGGCCGACGTGTCGCGATTACGCCAACCACTGCTGACGGGAGGCAGAGAATAATGATGCGCAGAAGCGGCTTCACACTGATCGAGCTGCTGGTGGTGATTGCGATCATCGCCATTCTGGCGGCTATCCTGTTCCCGGTCTTCGCCCGCGCGCGCGAGAAGGCCAGGCAGACTTCGTGCATGAGCAACATGAAGCAGCTTGCCACATCGGCCCGGATGTACTCCTCAGACTATGACAGCCGCATCGTCCCCTATAGCCTCGGGGGCGACCCGGGAGGCGCCCCGGTCTTCTGGGACCGTCTCCAACCCTACGTGAAGAACGAGCAGATCTTCGACTGTCCCAGCACGTCGCAAGACGGGGCCGCGAGCAGGTGGAGGCGTGACTACGGCCTCAACAACTATATGGAGGCGTTCAACGGCTTCTACCTCCGGGAGACTTCCCTCGAGGAAATACAGACGCCCTCCGATACCGCCCAGTTTGGTGAGACAGCCTGTGTCTCGCGCAGCTACTGCGTTTACTACGGCGGTGCGTTCATACTGCAGCCGGTACACAACGGCGGGTGCAACCTGGCCTTCTTCGACGGCCACTCCAAGTGGTACGGGATCAACGAGGCGAAGAAGGTCGAAATGTGGGACGGGGTCCCCAACTAGCCCTGCCGCAGAAATCAGTGACCGATTGAGGGACCGCCGCCGGTTGGGGGGGAGGCGTGCAGTCCCTCATGTGTACCGTGCCACTCGCCGCTGCGCAGACAGTCTGGAGGTCCGATCATGCGTTCATGGCTTCTCGTGGCTGCTTTTCTTGCCTGCTCAACCGCCGCTTGTGCTCCTATCACTCAGCTCAAGCCGCTCCACCCGCGCACGGAGATCATTGCCGGAGGCGAGGCGCGCGCGGCGATTGTCGCCCCGGACGACGCCGGTCTGATGCAGGTTGCCGAGGATCTGGCCTCGAGACTGAATGACCTCGCCGGGAAGACGCCCGAGATTCTGCGGGACACCGCCGTCGTCTCGCAGGACTGGACCATCGACCGGGATCTGATCGGAGGACGCAACCTGATCGCGGTCGGCAACATCAACCCAAACCGACTGCTTGCGGTGCTGTCGGGCCAGACATACGTGGCCGCGGACTCCATCTACCCGGGGCCCGATGGCTACG
>JALGSS010000583.1 GCA_029821745.1 Candidatus Zipacnadia bacterium | reverse complement strand
GGCCCCGCGTGGCAGGTGGTCTTCAAGACATCGGCGGATGGTCGCGTGTGGGAGGACGTCTCGGTGCTGGCGGAGCCGTCGGCGGAGTTCAAGCCCAATGAAGTCGCGTTCGACTTTGACGCTGACGGCAACTGTGTGGCACTGATCCGCCGCGAGTATGCACAGGGCCATCCGCTATTGGCCCGATCTCGCCCACCGTACGTTGATTGGGAGTACGAGGAGTTGAACATCAAGCTCCAGGGGCCTTGCCTGTGGCTTGTGGGAGACGAAGTTCACATCTCGGGTCGCTGGTACCAGCCCAGTGGATATGTGAACACGGCGATCTTCCGTCTGGAGGGCACTGAGCCTGTGTGTGAGCTTGTGCTGCCCAGTGGGGGAGACACGTCCTACATGGGCGTGGCTCAGCATCCCGAGGACGACAGGCGCTACTGGCTGACGTACTACTCGAGCCATGAGTACAATCCGTCGGTCAACTCTCACGAGCACCCGGCGAACATCTATCTGTGTGACGTGAGGTTCACCGAGGAGTGAAGTTGCGGTCTGTGACCAGCGACAGTCCGTCCACCCGATCACTGCTGCGTAGGCCCGCTGCTCCACTTCACAGGAGGCCGACCATGCGTCACTTGTTGCTTCGCGGACGGATGCTGCTCCTCGCATTGCCGGCGATTGCCGCCTGCATCCACGGGCACGGCGAGCCAGTTCCCACGAAAGCCGCGATCCGCGGCGATGGGACCATGCTCGTCGACGACAAGCCCTTCTTCCCCGTGGGAATCCACACAGAGCAGCTTGAGTCGATCCCGGTGATCGCTGAGGCGGGGTTCAACCTGGCGTCGGGCTCGGGCGAATGGACCGCAGAGCACTACGCATCGGCCAATGAGCACGGTCTGCTGGTCCTGGGCGGGCACTATGTCTGGGCGACCTTCGCCTCCTTCCGCACGGGTGGAGGCATCAAGCTGAAGCCGAGTGAAGAAGCGGGGATGCAGAATGTGATCGCCCACGCGCGCGACCAGTCCTGGCGGATGCCGCTGGACACTCTGGCTGCCTTCGACCACTTGCCGGGGGTCATCGGTTGGCGCATCAACGAGGAGCCGGAGGCCAAGCTGGTCGAGTACATGGAGTACGGCTACGAACTCTTCAAGTCTCATAGCCCTCAGCACATCGTGGCGACGCTGTCCTGCGACCGGCGCTGGTACCATGCCTTCCGCAACACCGCCGACGTGCTCATCGCCAACAGCTTCCCGTACCGGGGGAACCACCGCAGCCGGCAGCCCCTGATGGACACGTACGATGGCGTGCGCCAGGGCATTGAGGGCATGGATGGCAAGCCTGTGTGGGTGATGCCCCAGCTTTACCCGCCCTCATACTGGTCGCTCAATCCGGCGGACGAGATGTCCACCCAGGATATGCGACTGCAAAGCTACGTGGGGCTCATCGCCGGTGCGAAGGGCGTCATCATGTACGATTACGGGATGTTCGGCCGCGTGCGGGAGCGCAACGAAGAGGGCAGCGCAGCCTTCAAGCCGGCGGATGAAGCCGTGATGAAGCAGCGATGGGATTCCCTGAAGACGGTTGTAGCAGAGCTCAAAGAGCTTGGCCCGATCATCTGCGATGGCAGGCTCACCGAGGAGCTGTATGTGCGCTGGGTGAAACCAGGGCCGAATGGCCCCGGGCCGCAGATGACCCGAGAGCTGGACCTCTATGGGACCAAGTACCTGATCGTGACGAATCTCCTCGAGGTCCCCATCAAGGGGCGCGTGTATGGGATCAACGCCGGGAACTCCCGAGCCTACGATACTCGCGTGTGGCTGGGGGAGGGTGACCTGTCCGTCGAGGAACTGAAACCGGGCGAGCCCGAGATAACCGTTGGGCCGCGCGGAACGGGTGTCTTCGTGCTGGAGCGACGCCCCATACTGCCGAAGAGCGTGGAGTAGGCGCTGATTGCTGACAAGCCGGCCGATCCGCATTGCGCCCGATACCTGAAGTTCAAGGCATCCCTGCGGCAGTATCTGGACTGATAAGGCGGAGGGAGAGATCTCTCCCTCGGCAGTGCGTGGGCCTATTCCTCCGGCTGCTCCCGCAGGCGACTGAATAGCCCGCGCACTCGCTGTTGTTCCTCGTCGCTTTGCCGCGAGATGAACCCCTCCACAATGAAAATGCTGAAAGCAACCAGCAACTCCGCGCCCGTGGTGATGGTCCAGTTGAGGGGTTCGTTGTCGGTCTGCCCCCAGATGAGGTAGGCGAGGGGCGCGGTGTACCAGTACTTGAAGACGACGAAGGTGATGAATCCCCCGAGCCAGGAGAGCAGCGCGCCGCGCCAGGTTGTCCACGGAATCAGCATGCCGAAAAGCAGCGGGATCGAGACAGGTCCGAGAACCGCGGCGTACCAGTCCATCATCGCCTTGAATGCGCCGCCGAGGGATTCCGTTGCGAGGCCACAAGCGACCGTCACAGCGCCGAAGACCGCCGTGGCGGCGAAGCCGACCTTCATGAGCTTCTGGTCGGAGGCGTTGCGGTCGATGACCCGGCCGTAGATGTCCTTGGTGAAAACGGCCGCGAGGGCGTTGAGGTCCGAGTCGACCATCGACATCGTCGCCGCGAACATAGCGGCCACAAGTAAGCCCAGCAACCCGGGAGCAATGAGCGGGAGCTGCTGCTGGGCGACGACTATGTAGGCCATCTCGGGGTCTTGGAGCTCGCCGATGAGCAGTGGCGCGGCCCAGACAGGAATGTACAGCGCGAGAGGGTAGATCAGGTAGAGGGAGGCCGACAAGAGTGCTGCCTTCTTCGCTTCAGAAGGCTTGCCCAGAGAGTAGAAGCGCTGGGCCAGACCCCACGTGCCCCCGTTGTAGCTCATCAGGATGACGAAGAAGAACACGATGAGCCGGTAGGGCGGGAAGTCCTTGCTGAAGAGCGCGAAGGGCACAGAGTTGGGCTTGTTCCACAACCCGCGCCATCCCCCCACCGCGGCGAGCACCGCGGGCACGAGAGCCAGGGTAATGCCGAACTGGACGATGAACTGGGCGAAGTCCGTCATGATCTCGGCCCATAGCCCACCGACCAGCAGGTAGATGACGGTGATGACGCCGCACCCGATGATCGTCTTCTTCGTCGAGAGGCCGGTGACGGCGTTGATGACCTTGGCGAGGGAGTACAGCTTGGTGCCCTCGTCGACGAACTTGACCGCGATCCCGCTCCAGGCGATGGCCTGGCGGACGACATTGTTGAAGCGCTCCTCGAGATACTGGACCGGGGTCATAACCTTCAGACGGACCCAGCGGGGAGCCCAGACGTAGGCCCCGATGACCATCGCCAGGAAACACGGCACGGCGAAGACCGTCCAGATGTTCAGGCCGACCTTGTAGGCGAGGCTGGCGTACCCCACGAAGGCGAAGGCGCTGTAGCCGGAGACGTGGTGGGAGACGGCCGCGAGCCACCAGGGGATGCGGTGACCACCTGCGAAGTAGTCGTCCAGCCCGTGGATCATCTTGCGGGCTGCAAAACCGATGACGGCAACGCCGAGGAAATAGAAATACACGACAATGACGATTTTGTCGACATCGCTAAGCACAGGGACGGGCCTCCCTCGACCGGTCGCTCACCAGGGGGTAACGGCCAGGCGCTTGATACCCAGTATTGGACATGCGCCGGTGAGCGACCTTCGTGCGTTGGGCGATTGGTTTCGCGGGAGATTTCGACGACCGCGCGCTCACGGGAGGGTATACTGGTATCTCGCAGAACCCCTTTGTGCCGATCCGAGAGCGGTGAGCAGCGATGATCACGAGAGTAGTGGACAGCAGGCCTCCGAAGACGCGGCTTGCGGTGATGGCGGCCGTGGACGCGCTGGGCTCGGGCGGGCTTGTGGCCATGCCGACGG